>CAZAHQ010000172.1:0-8061 GCA_964484415.1 uncultured Acidobacteriota bacterium
TGCTGCTGCGGTGCTCAACGGCACCGCCGACCCATCCGCACTTCGCGACAAACTCGTGTTCGTGGGTTTCACCGAAACCGGCCTGGCCGACTCGATCACCTCCCCGTGGGATACGGCAATCCCCGGGGTCGAGGTGCATGCGATGGTGGCCGATAACCTGCTTAGGCATCGATTCGTGCGCGATGGAGCGATCGAGTTGGCCTGGTCGATGGTCGCGACGCTGTTGCTTGGTGCACTGTGCGGTATGTCGGCAACCTGGACGCGCCGGCCTTTGATGGGCGCAGTGCTGGGCGCGCTGGTGTTGTCGGGCTATCTCGTGTTGGCCCAGCAATCGTTTCAGTTTGGCGCTCGACACTTGCAACTGTTCTTGCCGCTGATCGCCGGGGCCGCCGCATTCACCGCCAGCACCGTCTGGCGCAACGTGTTTGCCGAAGCGCGCGCCAAACAGATTCGCCGCGTCTTTTCACAATACGTCTCCCCTGCAATCGTCGACGAGATGTTGAAAGACCCGGACGCCGTGCGATTGGGCGGAGAGCGGCGTGAGTTGACGGTGCTGTTTGCCGATATTCGTGGCTTCACGTCATTGGCAGAGACCATGCCGCCGGAGCAAACCGTCTCGCTGCTGCAGGAATACCTCACACCGATGACGCAGCTCATCCAGGCGCAGGGCGGAACGCTCGACAAGTACATGGGTGATGGGATCATGGCGTTCTTCGGCGCACCGGTGGCGCAGACCGATCATGCGCCGCGCGCTGCAGCGGCCGCGCTGGCCATGCGCGCGGCGCTCGATGACTTGAACAAGGGCTGGGAAGCGCGCGGACTGCCGGAGATTCGCTGCGGGATCGGACTCAACAGCGGGCCGATGGCGGTCGGCAACATCGGATCGTCGATGATCTTCGACTACACGGTGATTGGCGACAATGTCAACTTGGGCTCGCGCATCGAAGGGCTGACACGCACGTACGGTGTGGATGTGATTGTCAGCGCAGCGACCGCCGAGTTGCTGTCGGAGAGCCTGGTGATGCGAGAGCTCGATGCGGTTCGCGTCAAAGGGCGGCGAGAGCCGGTGCAGATTTTCGAATTGACCCCTCCCGGCGAGCTTTCGCGGCAATTCCGGGCAGCGTACGCAGAAGGACTGCGGCTGTATCGGGCGCGTCGATTTGCTGCCGCGCGGGCCGAGTTCGAATCGGCGCGTGGGGAGCGGCCCGCTGACATCCCGTGCCAGCTCTTCATCAAACGATGCCGATCGTATGAACTCGACCCGCCCGACAGCGAGTGGGACACAGTCTCGTAGCAACGACACCACACCGCGCTGAGAAGCCGCCGCTCGGCGTCAACGTCTCAAAAGCGAGTGATTACTTTGGTCTCTCCGCCGCACTCCACTGTCAGATGACCCTCGGTCAATCGTGCCGGAGCGTTGCGACAACTCCGATCGGTCGGTCCGATCACCGAATCGCCCAAATTGTCCCGCTCGTTGAGCTCGCGCAATCGATCGGTAACGTCGATCTTGAGAATCAAGAACTTCCCGGTCACGCTTTGATCCGGTTTGAGCCGTTTGACGATTCGTTTCTCGAAAACCTGGTCCGGGCCGATCGACTCGGTAAGGAAGCGCGCGATCGTGCGGTCCTTCGCATCGAGCTTGGTGTCATCCGACAAGTAAACCTGCACCGCCACCGGGCAGCCACACAACGTCCCGTTGTTCGCGATCGCGGCGATTGCATCGATCACACAGGTGTTGGAGTCCGCGTTACAGATCTGTTCGGCCGTGATGAACCCGCCCAACAGATTGGCAGCATCGAGAATGTTGATCGTCACCGTCGCCGTGTCCGGCACACCCCCCTGCAACGGGGTCAATGTGTAGTTGAAGCTGGTGGTGCCGACAAAGCCGTCGTTGGCGATGAAGATGAACTCACCGGGGAGCTGTCCGGCAACCAGATCGCCGTGCGCTGGGCGCGTGACATCGGTGATGTTGGTGACCCCAACCTCGAACGTATCGTTGGCCAGCACGTCGATCGTGACTGAACCGTTGCGAGGACAAACGGCGCGGTCGTCGCGTGCGTCCAGAGTAATCTGCTGTGCTTGGGCCGGACCGAGCAGTGCTGCGCAGGTCAGGCAGAGCAGCGAGATCGAGATGATTCGAGTCATGGGGTTTCCTTCCTCTCGTGCAGCTTAACCGGTACGGACTTCTTTCGCAGTCGCATGTTGATCGTTTCCACGAACAGGGAGAACGCCATGGCGAAGTAGATGTACCCCTTGTTGATGTGATTCCCCATCGACTCGGCCACCAGCATGGTGCCGATCAATAGCAGGAACGAGAGTGCCAGGACCTTGATGCTGGGATGACGCTCGACAAAGCCGCCCACCGCGTTCATGGCTAGCATCATGACCACCATCGCAATCGTCATCGCGACGACCATGATCGGAACGTGACTTGCCATCCCGACCGCCGTGATCACCGAGTCGAGTGAGAACACGATATCCAGAACGGCGATCTGCATCAGAATCACCATCGCCTTCTTCCCGCGCTCTGCGGCGGAGGCTCCGTCGTGCGGATCGGCCTCCAGCTTCTCGTAGATCTCCCAAGTCGCCTTGAACATCAGAAACAGGCCGCCGCCGAGCAAGATCAGATCGCGACCGCTCCAGTCCTTGCCCAACAGCGAAAACCAGGGCGCGGTCAGCGACATCAGCGTGCTCAGAAAGAGCAGCAGAATGATTCTTGTCCCGAGGGCCAACAACAACCCGAGGCGGCGAATTCTGGGCTGCTGATCTTTCGGCAACTTGCCGGTTAGAATCGCGATGAAAACGATGTTGTCGACACCGAGGACGATCTCCATGAGGGAGAGCGTCACCAGTGAGATGAGTCCGTCGGCGGTAAGAAACCCTTCCATGGGTCGGGGATGCTAGCAGGGATCGACCCCAAGAAGGCTGGGCTGCCGGGCCGCTCACCATCGAGTTTTGCACCGTAAGGTCGGATCCAGGACGTCATCAGATGACTTCAGCGCGCGACCCGGTTTGTGGCATGACGGTCGATCTCGAGACCGTCTCCCATCGGTTGGAGCACGAGGGGACGACCTACGGCTTTTGTCACGCCGGATGCCTGGAGAAGTTTCGACGCGATCCGCTCCGGTACTTGAGCCCCGAGGCTGCACCGACCGAAGAGGATGCTCACCCCTTGGGAACGTTGTGGACCTGCCCGATGGACCCGGAGGTGGTGCAGGATCACCCAGGCAGTTGCCCCAAATGCGGAATGGCGCTCGAGCCCGCGGTGCCGACTCTTCATACCGGCCCCGATCCGGAGCTCGTTTCGATGCGTCGGCGCACGCTGTTGGGTGCTTTGTTGACCACTCCCGTCGTCGCGCTGGGAATGATCGAGCATTTGGTACCGCAGGCCTTCGGTGGCAGCGCTGCACCGCGCGTCGCCCAGGCGCTGTTCACCACGCCGGTTGTACTGTGGTGCGGCAGCCCATTGTTGCGACGCGCCATCGATTCGTTGCGCAATCGGTCCGCCAACATGTTCACCCTGATCTCCATGGGTGTCGTGACCGCATTCGGCTACTCATTCGTCGCCCTGATAGCGCCGCAGTTGATTCCGAGTGCACTCGGCCGAGATCACGGTGCGCCGGCGCTGTACTTCGAGGCTGCAGCGACGATCGTGACCCTTGCGTTGTTGGGGCAAGTGCTCGAACTCTCGGCGCGGGCTCGGACCGGTGACGCATTGCGCTCGCTGCTTTCTCGCGCGCCGAGTACCGCGCGCCGCATGGGAAACGACCTCAGCGAACGCGACATCGCGATCGACGAGGTCCGTCCTGGCGACCGACTTCGCGTTCGCCCCGGCGAGCAGGTTCCGGTCGATGGAGTGGTGATGCGCGGGAACAGTTCGATCGATGCCTCGCTACTCACGGGCGAATCGTGGCCGCAGCCTGTGACCGCGGGAGACGTTGTCTATGGTGGAACGTTGAATGTCGATGGCGCGCTGGTGGTGCGCGCGACCGGCACCGGCCACGACAGTCTGCTGCGCAGAATCGTGACGTTGGTGGCCGAAGCGCAGCGCAGCCGCGCCCCCGTGCAGCGCGTTGCCGATCGCGTTTCAGCCTGGTTTGTTCCGCTGGTGATCGGCGCTGCTGCCGTTGCTTTTTTGATCTGGTACAGCGTGGGGCCCCAGCCACGGTTATCGCACGCGCTGGTGGCAGCCGTGTCGATACTGATCGTGGCCTGTCCCTGCGCACTCGGGCTGGCCACGCCGATGTCGATTGCGGTGGGCGCGGGGCGCGGGGCACAGGCCGGCATCTTGGTGCGCGACGCGGCAGCGCTGGAGGCGTTGGCCAGTGCGGACGTGGTGTTCATCGACAAGACCGGCACGTTGACGCGAGGTACGCCGCAAATCGTGCAGATTGTGGCGGCCGTGGGCGAGAACGAATCCGAGGCGCTGGCACGTGCCACAGGTTTGGCGCGCAACTCGACCCATCCGCTGAGCGCTGTGATCCAACATGCCGCGCGCGCGGCCGCCATCGTGCCCGCGAACATCGAGGCAGTAGAGGCGGTCCCTGGTCGCGGACTGCAGGCCGAGCACGACGGTGCGACGCTGCGACTCGGATCGAGACTCTGGCTCGAGGAGTGCGGTGTCGATCTCAGCCCGCTGCACGACGCGATGCAGCGCGTGCAGCAGGCGGCGCGGAGCGTCGTCTTGTTGGCCCGCGATCGAACTGTGGTTGCGCTGTTCGCCGCCGAAGATCCGCTGCGTGAGTCGAGCGCCGACGCGGTTCGGACGCTCCAGCGCGACGGTATCCACGTCGCGATGATCACGGGCGATGTCGCCGAGGTCGCGGTCGATGTGGCGCACCGCGTCGGGATTCACGACGTGACCGCAGGTGCTCGACCGGACCAAAAGGTCGCCGCTGTGGAACGGGCGCGCGGCCACGGCCGCACGGTGGTGATGGTCGGTGATGGAATCAACGATGCTCCGGCCTTGGCGGCAGCGTCCTGCGGGATCGCCATGAGCACCGGTTCGGACGCGGCGATGCGCAGCGCTGGGATCACGCTCCTGCATGGCGACCTATCGCGCCTGGTCAAAGCGCGAGCACTGGCGAGGGGTGTGATGCGCAACATTCGGCAGAATCTATTCTGGGCGTTCGCCTACAACGCGCTGGGAGTGCCGCTGGCAGCCGGAATTCTGTACCCCCTGTGGGGGGTCGGTTTCGACCCGATCGTGGCGGCGCTCGCGATGACGTTCAGCTCGGTGACCGTAATCGGGAACGCCCTGAGATTGCGCCGATTGTCACTCTGAAAAGTGAGTTTCGGGCCTTTTGGGCCTGTTCGTGCTGATTCCATCCTGCCTGCCGACCCAGACCGGGCGCACGTCGCCTATCATTTGCAAAACGCCCGGGCGTGGTCTTAACTCCCGTCCGCCTAATAGGGATTGGGTCAAGGAGCAGAGATGAAAAGCAATATTCGAAACTTGGTAGCGGCCACCGCGGCCGTCCTCGCCGCCTACGGTGCGTCGGTGGCGTGGGCAGGAGAGGATCCGTTCGAGATCGGGGTCGTCGTCGGTGCCACTGCGGCTGATTCGGGTGTCGACTCCGACAAACTCGCCGATTCACTAACCCCCACGTATGGCCTGCGCCTGGCGTGGAATTTCAACGATCGACTCGGTTGGTTCATCGACGGCACGCGCGCCAAATACGATGCCGCCAACCTGTTTGGAGATCTGAAAGAGACTGCATTCCGAACCGGCTTGGAGTGGGACATTCCCACCAAGACGAGTGATTTCGGCTGGTTCATCAACGGTGGTGTCGGCCGCTCCTCATTCGATGTTCCGACGTCCAGCGACAACGACAATCGGACCTTCGGCTCGGCTGGTATCGGCGTGAAGCAGTTCTTCGATAGCGGTAACAACCTGCGCTTGGAAGCTCGCCTGGATCGAACCTTCGGTGGTGACAAGGGCGATCCGTTGGGCGATGACTCGTACAACATGATTCGCTTCCTGCTCGGCTATTCGTTCGGCATTGGCGGCAAGCCGGTCGATACCGATGGCGATGGTGTGTTCGATCGCAAAGACAAGTGCCCCGATACACCCAAGGGCGCAACCGTCGACGAGAAGGGTTGCCCCAAGGATAGCGACGGCGACGGTGTGCTCGATGGACTGGACCAGTGCCCCGACACGCCGAAGGGTTGGCCGGTCGATGCCAAGGGCTGCCCGCTCGATGCCGATGGTGACGGTGTTGCCGATGGCGCCGACAAGTGCCCGAACACGCCAAAGGGCTGCAAGGTCGATGGGAATGGCTGCCCGCTCGACAGCGATGGTGATGGCGTTTGCGACGGACTCGACAAGTGCCCCGGTACTCCGAAGGGGACGCCGGTCGATGCCTCGGGTTGCGCCAAGGACAGTGACGGTGACGGCGTCACCGACGACAAGGACAAGTGCCCGGGCACTCCCGCCGGCATCAAGGTCAATGCCGATGGCTGCCCCGCCGATAGCGATGGCGACGGCGTCACCGACGACAAGGACAAGTGCCCCAACACCGCGGCCGGCATCAAGGTCGGTGCCGATGGATGCCCCGAAGTGGCGCCGTTGTTCACGCCGGGGAACGACGTGTTCGTGTTGGAAGGTGTGAACTTCGACAGCGACAAGTCCGACATTCGCAGCGATGCCAGAGAGATCCTCGATCGCGTGGTACGCAGCCTCAAGGCGTACCCGGATGTGAATATCGAGATCCAAGGGCATACCGATTCGCAATCCAGCGATGTGTACAACCTCAAGTTGTCGCAGCGTCGGTCCGATGCCGTGATGAAGTACTTCGTCGACAACGGCATCGCGGCGAGTCGCATGACGGCCAAGGGGTACGGCGAAAGCAAGCCGATCGCCGACAACAAGACCAAGGAAGGTCGCGCCAAGAACCGCCGCGTGGAGTTGCATCGCGCTAACTGATGCCGCGTGGCGCCGATGGGCGCTTTCTGTTGATTTCTGCTAGAACGTTCGGCCTTCGGGGCGGGTGCAACACCCGCCCCGAACTTTATTCGCCAAGGGGCTCGGGGCCTCGGCGAGGAGATTTGACGATGAAGCGTCTTGTGGGAATTGCAGTTTCACTGTTGGCCGCGGCCAGTGTTGTCGGCTACGCCGCGGACGAAAAGAAGCTTGGCTGGTCCGACACCGCAGACTTCAGTTACGTGCTCACCAGCGGGAACTCCAGCACCAATACGTTCGGTTTCAAGAATGTGCTCAAGCGCGATTGGCAGGACGCGGCGTTCACGCTGCGGGCCGGTGCGGTGCGGGCGAGCAACGAGGTAGTGACACGCGCGGCGATCAAACGGCCGAGTGGTGTAACGTTTCTGGAAGACTCCGAGAACGTGACGTCGACTGAGTTCTACTATCTCAACGGTCAGTACGATCGGAATATTTCCGAGAACTTCTATTGGTTCGTTGGGGCGGGCTGGGAGCGCAACGAACCAGCCGGAGTTTCCAATCGCTACGTCGTATCGGGTGGCGTCGGGAACATCTGGAACAATACCGACGACCTCAAGTTCAAGACGTTCTATGGAGTGACGTGGACCAACCAGAAGCCTGTCGTTGGCGACAGCGATAGCTTCGTGGGAGTCCGTGCCGGTTATGACTACTTCAACAAGCTCACCGCAACGACAACCATGGGGAGCGTGTTCATCATCGATCTCAACGCTTCGGAAGCGAGCGATTGGCGCGGTGACTTGACCAACTGGGTAGCGGTAGCCATCAACAACCGCATGGCCCTGAAGGCTGGCCTGCAACTGCTGTATGACAACCGACCTTCGTTCCGGGACGTCGATGTGTACGAGCGAGTCCCGATCTTGGCGCCGGATATCCCCCCCGGGTTTGTGAAGACCGGTACTGTCGCTCAGGAGTTGGACAAGCTCGATTCGATCTTCACGACGTCGCTGGTGATCAACTGGTAAGCGTGATTTCGCCGGTTGTTATCGATTTAAGTCTGGAGGGCGGGCCCCGCGTCATCGGTGCCCGCCCTCATTCTTTTGCCCGGTCGTGCGCACGCACCAGGGCTTCCGTGACATCGGCCGCAGCAGCCAGCGCTGCCT
>CAZAHQ010000173.1:0-8053 GCA_964484415.1 uncultured Acidobacteriota bacterium
CGTCACGCGGCGGACAACCTTGCCGTCCTCGCTGCGCACGGTCAGCACCACACTCGGTGCTTCCTCGCGCTCTTCGGCACGCACCTCATCCCAACTCGGATACGGCACGTCTTTCTTTTCCTCGACCAGTTTCTTCTCGCGTTCCTTGCGTTGTGCCTTCTTGGTCTTGATCTCGTCTTTCAAGTAGTAGGTGAACGTCGCGCCGAACGGTGGGTTGGGTGCCGTGAACAGGCTGTCGCCTTGGAACGACTTCCCGTTCCCTCCGAGTGGGACGTCCTGGATGTAAGCCACCGCCTCTCTGACGGGCAGCAGCGCGGCCTCTTGGGCAACCGCGGCGTCATCGACCCAACGCAAGGGGGAAACATCGTCGAGGATGTAGAAGCCGCGCCCGAACGAGGCCAACACGAGGTCGTCCCAAGTTGGTTGCAATTCGATGTCGCGAATTGCCGTCGTGGGCAGCCCGCCCTTCAACTGCAGCCAACCCTTGCCGTCGTCGCTGGAAACGAAAAACCCGAACTCTGTTCCGAGGTAGAGCAAGCCGCGCTTCTTCGAGTCTTCGGCGATCGCCCAGACGTTTCCGCGCTCGGGCAATCCTGCGGCGATCGACGTCCAGGTGCGGCCGCGATCGCTGCTCTTCAACACGTACGGCTTGAAGTCGGCCATCTTGTGATTGCCGAAGGTGGCGTAGACGGTGTCGGCATCGTGCGGGGAGGGGAACAGGTCGGTGACGTAGGTGCGATCGGGCACCCCTGGAAATGTTTCCAGCTTGCGCCAGTTCTTGCCGTCGTCTTCCGTGACCTGAATCAGGCCATCGTCGGTCCCGACGTAGATCAACCCCGCGACCTTCGGCGACTCGGCCAACGACACGATATTGCCGTAGAACGATGTCGACGCATTCTTCGCGATTGCGTCGATGCCCCACACGCGGCCCATCACTGGCAGCTTGTTACGATCGATTTGACGCGTCAGGTCGGCACTGATCGGCACCCAGGTGTCGCCGCGATCGTCGCTTTTGAAGACCCGTTGCGCCGCATAGTAGAGCCGCGTCGCGCGATGCGGGCTGATGATCAGCGGCGAATCCCAGTTCCAACGCAGTGGTGCTTCGCCCGCCCCCGGTTGCGGTTGCAGTTCGACCTCCTCGCCGCTGCGGCGATCGAAGCGCACCAGGCCGCCGTACTGCGACTCGGCATAGACGATGTTCGGATCGGAGGGGTCGATTGCCGGCTCGAAGCCATCGCCACCCGTTACCGTGAACCAATCGCTGTTGCGGCCACCGTGTAGGTTGCGCGTGCGCGACGGGCCGCCCCAGGTGAGGTTGTCTTGGGTACCGCCATAGATGTAGTAGAACGGCTTCGAGTCGTCGACCGCCACGCGGTAGAGCTGCATCAGTGACATGTTCGATTTGAAATCCCACGTCGCGGTGTCGTCCCAGGTCTCGTACAGACCGCCATCGCATCCGACCAGCATGTGTGCGGTGTTGTCGGGGTCGATCCACATCGCGTGATTGTCGACATGCTTGTACTTGCCCTCGATGCTGGTAACTGTCTTGCCGCCATCTTCACTGCGGCCCAAGAGCGTATCCATGATGTAGATCCGCTCGGCGTTCTTGGGGTCGACGAACAGTTCGCTGTAGTACTGCGCGCTCGACACGGCGTAGGCGTTGCGCTTGTCCCATGACGACCCGCCATCGAGCGAGCGATACAGACCGCCCTCCCCGCGTTCGGCCTCGACGATTGCGTAGAGCGTGTCGGGGCGCGAGGGTGCGATCGCGATACCAATTCTGCCGAGATCGCCCGACGGCAGGCCGCCGACGATCTTCTTCCAGGTGGCGCCACCATCGGTCGACTTGTGGATCGCCGAACCTGGCCCGCCGTTGATCAATGTCCAGACATGACGACGCCGTTGATACGACACCGCATACAGGGTGTCGGGGCGCCGTGGGTCGAGCAGTACTTCGCTCACGCCGGTATCGTCGTCGACATGCAAGATGCGCGTCCAGGTCTTGCCGCCATCGGTGGTCTTGTAGAGGCCGCGATCGCCGCCGGAAGCCCACAGCGGCCCCATCGCTGCGACGAACACCGTGCGCGAGTCACGCGGATCGATCGCGATCATGCCGATGTGCTCGGACTTCTCCAGCCCGGACTTCTCGAACGACTTGCCGCCATCATGCGAGACATACAGACCATCGCCGTAACCAACACTGCGTTGACTGTTGTTCTCACCGCTACCGATCCAAACCGTGAGCGGGTCGTTGGGATCGATCGTCACGGTCCCCAACGAGTACGAACCGTATCCGTCGAAGATCGGTGTCCAGGTGGTGCCGGCATTGGTGGTTTTCCAGGCGTTGCCCGAGGCCGCAATCACATACCAGGTGAACTTGTCCTTGGGGTGAACCTTCAGGTCGGCGATCCGGCCCGAGGTGACTCCCGGTCCAACACTGCGAAACGAAAGTCCGCCGTAGGTCTCCGGTTTGAGTCGGATCGGAAGCTCTTTCTTCTCCTCCGGCTTGTCTGATTTCTTGGGAGTCGATGATTTCGGAGCGGCCCACAGCGGGGCGGAGAGCGACAGACCGAGAACCAAAGCAAGGGCAAGCAGGCGGCGCATTGGAAATCTCCTGATCGGGACCGGGGCTAGGGAACAGGGGGCGGAGCGGCGGTACGCGTCGCGCATCCTAACAACTGTTGGCGACTCAACGAACCGGCTCAAAGCTGTGGGCGGACGAGTTGCTTGAACTCCAACTCACCGCGCAGCGAAACGAAATCCTCGTCGCGTTGAATGTCCTCCGCCGCAAAGCGCCCGGTTTCGACCGCGCGCTTGAGGTATTTCAGGGCTTCTTTCTTCTCACCGTGCCGGGCCAAGGCGCAGGCGTAGTTGTAGAGCGCGAGCGGGCCGTCGGGTCGCACCGCGACCGCGACGCCGAGTCCCGCCAATCCCTGAGCAACGCGTGCCTGCAGCAGCCCCGTTATCCCGCGCTCGTACGACTCATAGAAAACGCGTTCCAGCGAGCGTCTCGCGACTTCGGTCCCTTCCTTGCGCCACGACTCGATTCCAAGCGCGGCGATCGACTGCCGTCGCTCGATCGAGTCGGAAGGGTGCAGCGCCAACTGATCGATGGTGGTGCGCACGCGTTCGACGAACGCGGTCTCGCGCTCACGGTCTCGCTTGTTCCGCTGCCGCGCTGCCTTGTACTCGGCTGTCTCCCCCAGCCGTTTGGCGGCGGACTGTGCCATCAGCCCTTCCTCACTCTGGGGTGACTCGTTGGCGAGCGCAGCGAAACCTGTGTACGCCTCGATCACGCGCCCTTGTTGCTCCGCCTCGCCGGCGCGGGCCAGGGCGCGACGCATCAGCCGGCGCGCGAGCGCGGGATCGGCGGGGCGTCGGCCATCGCGTAACGCGCGTTGTTCCAGCCATTCCCAGGCGTCACGCAGCGACGGCGGCTTGGGCCATTCATGCGACCCCGGGGGGATCCACAACCTTATCGTGGTCTTTCGTCGCGATAGGTCGGCGGTGACGTCCTCGAGCAGAAGTCGATTGAAATCGGCACTGCCGGCGATCAGCGCGAGTGGCATCTTGAACTCAGCGTCTTTGCGCGGACGGCTGGAGAAAGCGCCACCGCATGCAATCACGCCGGCGATCAGGTCGGGTTGCGCCAGGGCGATCTCGGTTGCCACCGCTGCACCACCAGAGAACCCGCACAGATAGACACGTCGCGGATCGACGTTGAATCGTGAACCCACGTCCTTCCAAAGAATGCTCGCCGCGCGGAGCGCCGGATCGATCTCTCCGCTTCGCACGACATTCGAGCCGGCTACCAACACGCCATAGAGTTCGGCGGTCTCACGAAACATCTCTACGGGAACGGATCCGAGCCCTGAAGGATCGAAGCAGATCAAGAGTGTGTTGGGGCGTTCGGCGTCGTAACTCGACGGCACGTAGAGCGCGTAGCTTTGCTCGGAATCGGCAGCGACGACGACCTTCGGCAGCAGGATTCCTCGCGGGAGTCGTTCCGTCGCCCAAGCCGGTGCGCCGATCAGTCCGAGGACTGTCAGCAACAAGCAGGCCAGCGGCCCGCAACGGCGGGCGAATGGGTCCGCGATCTTCACAGAGCTAGTTAACAATCCGAGTGACCACTGCGGTTGTAAATGACTGTAAACCGATGTCAGAGGCGGGGTCTTGATCCGTAGAATCCCACGTCCCGCCATTCCCGGAGAGGTTCAGCCGCTTCATCACGTGTCACGTCCCACGCTCGGAGGTCCCATCATGAGAAAGCTCTTGCCCGTGTCCGCCCTCGCGGCGATATCGTTGTGCGCAACCCTTGCAAGCGCCGGCGAGCCCGCCCGCAAGTCTGCCGCGGAGGTGGCGGCAGGCGTTCTGGCGTCGATCGATTCCTCGGTCGATCCGTGCGTCGATTTCTACGCCTACGCGTGCGGTTCGTGGATGAAGAACACCACGATTCCCGGGGATCGTTCGCGCTGGGGACGAGGCTTCAGCGAGATCGCCGAGCGCAACCTGATCACACTGCGCGCGATTCTCGACGAATCGGCGGCCAAGGGAGCGGCCAACCCCGACCTGGCCAAGCTCGGCATGTATTACGGCTCGTGCATGAACGAAGCGGCGATCGATGCCGCGGGCGCCAAACCGTTGGCCCCGATGATGACGATCATCAAGACCACTGCCGACAAGCCGAGTCTGATGACGGCAATCGGCAAACTCTCACCGCTCGGTGTGCAGGCGCTCTTCACCGGGTTCGTCGGGGCCGACTACAAGGACCCCAACAAGAACATCCTGATCATGCTGCAAGGTGGGGGCGGTTTGCCCGATCGCTCGTACTACCTCGAGCCTGGCTATGCAACGATTCGCGAGAGTTACACCGCGCTGATCGCCAAGCTGCTCGAGTTGGCAGGATCGAGTGCCGACGCTGCCAAGCAAGATTCCACGAAGATCCTGGCGTTCGAAACCGAGCTGGCGAAGATCAGTCAGGAGCGCGCCGAGCTGCGCGATCCGGACAAGACGTACAACAAAATCAACCGTGATGGACTGCAGAAGCTGACCCCGAGTTTGCCGTGGGACAAGCTGTTTGCGGCTGCCGGCTACCCTGACATCAGGGAGATCAACGTGATGACACCGGCGTTTTTCAGCGGCTTGGAGAAACTGCTGCAATCGACCGATGCCAACACATTGCAAGCGTATCTGCGATGGCAGGCCGTTCGTTCGAGCGCCAACACGCTTTCCAAGCCGTTCGTCGACGCCTCATTCGAGTTCTATGGCAAGACGCTTTCCGGTCAACGCGAACAGCAGGCCCGGTGGAAACGGTGTGTCAACGCGACCGACGGTGCCCTGGGTGACATCCTCGGCAAGATCTTCGTCGAGCGGATGTTCCCCGGTGAGAGCAAGACGATCGCGCTGGACATGATCCATCGCATCGAAGCCTCGTTCGTCGCCGGACTGCCGCAGCTCGACTGGATGGACGACGCAACACGCGAAGCGGCCAAGCAGAAGGCGAGCATGGTGGCCAACAAGATCGGCTACCCCGACAAGTGGATCGACTATTCCTCGGTCAAACTCGTGCCTGGCGACTACTTTGCGAATGCGCTCGCGTCCGCCAAGTTCGAGTTCGATCGTGAGTTGAGAAAGGTCGGACAGCCGGTCGACAAGACCGAGTGGGGGATGACGACCCCGACGGTCAACGCGTACTACAACGCGCTCAACAACGAGATGGCGTTCCCGGCCGGAATCATGCAGGCGCCATTCTTCGATCGGGACTTCTCCGTGGCGATGAACTTCGGCGGCATGGGAATGGTGATGGGGCACGAACTCACGCACGGGTTCGACGATGATGGACGCAAGTTCGCCGGCGATGGACAGTTGCGAGAGTGGTGGGCGCCGGCGGCGGCCGAGCGTTACGAGGCGCGCGCCCAGTGCGTGCGGGTGTTGTACAGCAGCTACAAGGTCCAACCCGACCTCGTGCTCAACGGCAACCTCACGTCGGGCGAAAACATTGCCGACCTGGGCGGGATCAAGATCGCGTATCGGGCCTATTGGGAATATGCCAAGCAAAAGCCGGAGATAAAGAGCGTCGCGGTTGAAGGTCTCAGCGACGAACAACTGTTCTTCACCGCGTTTGCGCAGACCTGGTGCTCACTGCAGACACCGCAGATCGAACAGCAGTTCGTCAAGGTGGACTATCACTCGCATCCACGTTGGCGCGTCAACGGACCGCTCTCGCAGTTGCCCGAGTTTGCCGAGGCGTTCCAGTGCAAACCGAATCAACCGATGAATCCGGCCGAGCGTTGCGAGGTTTGGTAAGCGCGATCGGTTGTGTAGAGCGATAAGCAGGGGGAGCCCGCCGGTGGAAACTGGCGGGCTCTTTCTTCGTGGGGCCGGCGATCGCTGACGAGCGAGCCGATCACTGGCGGTCGCGCGCTCGAGTCGGGTCGCGGACTCAGTCCAGTTCGAACTGCGCCAAGCCGGTGGCGAGTTCATCGCGCGGCAGGCCGCCGTCGGCGAGATCGCGATCGTTCATCGGTGCCAGTCGCTCGTAGAAGGCGCGAGCTGCGGCACGTGCTGCGGCGGGGTCGACCCGACGAAGCTCGTGTAGCGCATCCTCGGCCCGACCGAACTTGCCGCGAGATTCCCAGTAATGCACCAGAATTTTGGCGCAGTTCGCAGGGAGGCACTCGAGAGCGCGTTCCAGGTGAGCCAAGCGCATGTCGAGCGTGTCGCGAAGCTCGGGTGCGGCGAACGGAGCGGCTTCCAACAGCAACGGCAACGCCCGCTCGGCATGGATCGGCTGACCGGTGGTGCGGAACAACTCGTCCAGCAGGCTGCCGACGACGATGCACCGCTCGACATCGAGTCGACCGGTGGGACGCAGCAGCGTGCGCCATTCGTCCACGGACAACCGCTCGAGATCGTCGCTCGAAAGGCCGAGCAGGTCGCCGGCGGCGCTTTGCACAAGCCGATGCGCGCCCGTGAGATCGCCTGCGTCGCGGCGTGAGATCACCGCCGCGACGGCGCGCGCCAGTTGTTCGATCAGCCGCAGGATGTAGTCGCGTTGAGGCATGGCGGCCCGTTTTGGGATGGCAGGCAAGATCTGTCAACAAAGTGTCCGTGCGCCATCGCCGTCGGCGCTGAGATCGACTAGCATCCGCCCGCCTGACGAAGGGGAATGGGATCGCACGTGAGGGAGTTTCAGTGAGCGACGCGACAACGATCGAAGGTATGGTCACGCCGGCAACATGGGATCGAGAAACCAATCTATCTGCGGTCGCGGTGGTTTCCGCGGATATCCACGAGTACGCGATCGACGATGAAGGTCGCGGCCCCGAGTTGTTCGGCCTGGTGGGGGAACGGGTTCGTGTTACCGGACGCCTCACCGGCGCAACCCTGTCTGTCGATGACTACGAAGTTCTCGAGTACGAAACGACGAAATAGGTAAGACGTCCCCGGATTGTGTTTTCGAATGGAGCGCTGGGTTAGAGCAGGCGCTTGAGGGCGTTGGCGCGCTGGAAGCGGGGTTCGAGCGGGGCGTTGGCTTTGAGGTCGTCGGCGAGGTCGCGCAAGCGATCGCTCAGGTCGAGGATGTCGTGCGCCAGTTGATGGCGATTGGCGTGCAGGACTGGGAGCCAGATTTCGGCAGGGCTGGCGCCGATGCGCGTGAGGTCGCGGAAACCTCCTGCTGCCAGCAAACCTGCGGCGCTGGCGATTCCACCGCGATCGTCCAAACCTGCCAGCAACTCCAGCGCTAACAGTTGGGGCAGATGACTCACCCACGAGACCGCCGCGTCGTGGACAGCGGCCGTCATCGTGATCGGCGCAGCGCCGACGGCGCGCGCCAGCGCCTCGACAACTTCAACCGCAGCTTCAGGTACTTCGGGTGTGGGGCAGACCGCCCAGGTTGTCCCGTCGAACAGATCGGCGCGCGCCGCTTGCGGGCCCGAGGTGGCCGCACCCGCCATTGGGTGTCCGCCGACGAATCGGCGCGGCAACAACAGTCGGGCCGTTTCGACCGGAGGCACCTTCACGCCGGCAACGTCGGTCACGATCGCCGATT
>CAZAHQ010000174.1:0-8048 GCA_964484415.1 uncultured Acidobacteriota bacterium
ACGACCGGCGGCTCGTTGTACCGACGGCCCAACTCGCCCCCGATTTCAGGGTGCGTCCCCTCGCGCTCGAAATCGACCGCCTTTCCGATGTCGTGAAACAGCCCGGCGCGCTGTGCGAGTTTTTGATCCAAGCGCAATTCGGCCGCCATGATCCCGCAGATTCGAGCAACCTCTCGCACGTGATCGAGCACGTTCTGGCCGTAGCTGGTCCGGTATTTGAGTCGTCCCAGCAATGCCACCATCTCCGGGTGGACACCCTTGAATGAGAACTCGTCGACCGCCTCGCGGCCCGCCTTGACCAGTTCTTGATCGAGCTTCTTGGCGACCGTCGCGACCATCAGTTGGATCTTGCGCGGGTGAATGCCGCCGCCTTCGATCAACTTCTCGAGCGAGCGCTTGGCGATCTCGCGTTTGATCGGGTTGAAGCCGCTGATCGTGACCTGCTTGGGATCATCGTCAAAGACCACCTGCATTCCGGTGAGCTTCTCGAAGGCGCGAATGTTGCGTCCCTCGGCACCGATGATGCGGCCTCGCAGCCCTGGGTCGGGCAGTGCCACGTGCGATGTCGGTCGCTCGGAGCTGAAATCCGAGGCCAACCGCTCGATCGCCAACGCCATGATCTTCTGTGATTCCCACTCGGCGTTGCGTTGCAGTTCATCCTTGATCTGCCGCACATCCGCGGAGGCGGCGGCGCGTGCCTCCTGCCGCACCGCTTCCATGATTTGGCGGGTCGCCTCGTCGCGCGAGAGGCCCGAAACCTCTTCCAAGCGCAGGAGCACCTGGGTCTGCAAGCGCACGTATTCGGCCTTCTGCGCCTCGAGCTCGGCGCGCCGGGCCTCGGTTTCTCGTTCGCGGTTTTCCAACAGTTGATCGCGCCGCGCCAGCGCGCGATCACGATCGACCAATTGGCGATGCCGTTTCTCGGTCTCGGAGGCGGTCTGCTCGACCAACCGCCGGCGACGCGCCTCTTCCTCGTCCCAAACCTTCAGGCGTGTCGCCGCCTGGTCCTCAGCTGCAGTAACCACGGCCGCCGCATCGCTCTCCGCCTTGCGACGCGCTTCGGCCAACAGAGTCTCGGCGCTACGACGCGCTCGTTCGACGACTCCGGCTGCACGCTGCGACGCCAACACGCGACCCAGCAGAACCCCGAGCACCAAAGCAACCAACGCTGTGATGGAGAGCGGTACCCACGAGATTCCCGATCCGAGAATCGTTTCCATCCACGCCTCCCGGGCGACGAGCCGTTGTGGGCTCGTGCCTTAGCGAGGCAGAGGGACGTTCCAGCGACGAAACTCGATCAGGCCGGGGCGAGCTGTAGTCGTGTTCCACGCTCACGCGCGCGTTGCGCGCTCGAGCGAGGCACCAACGATGGGGCGGGTGTCGATTGAGAGGTAACAGAAACCGCCGTCTGCGTCTTGTTCACGACAAAACCAAGCAGCATCAAGATCAACCACAGGACCTGATACAAGAGTACCGAAGTGGACGACGGAACAAGGAGTGTTCGACCCGTTGCGTTCTCGCACCCCCGCGCCGCCGCCACAAGGGCGTGCGCGCGGGAAACAGCCGTCCCCGATATCGCGGGTACCAAAGGCCTGATTGCGAGCCGTCTGGACGTCATCTGCCATCCCGAGCGCTGTTGCTGAGAGCTGAGCCCAGCGCACTTGAGGCGGGATGTTAGCGGCGCGTGACACACCGGTCAATCCCGAGGAGGTGTCGACGAAATACCTCGCTCGATGCTGAGCACGTGCTGGGGGGTGGCGCTTGGGGCGCGAACGCTAGTCGGTACTCTTGCTGCTCCCCTTGGATTTGGTTGCAGCCGACGTGCTCTCGGACTTGGAGTCCTTGGCCTGGGACGTAGACTCCTTCGACTGGGACGCGGACTCCTTCGCCTCGGACTTCGACTCCTTGCTCGACTCCGACCCACCGGTCTTCCCCGCGGTCTTCTTCGCGCCACCGTAACCATCGGAGTACCAGCCGCCTCCCTTGAGGACGAAGGCGGTGCGCGACAGCAGCTTGTCCAAGCGACCGCCGCATGATTCGCACTTCTTGAGCGGCTTGGCCGACATCTGTTGAAGGACTTCGATCACCTTCTGACACGATTGGCACTGGTATTCGTAGATCGGCATCGCATGACCTCGCTGAACTAGACCAATCCGCGCCCGGGTTCCCAAATGAGGCGCGGGACGAAGAGGGTGTGATCGACGGCTACGAAACGCAACTCTACGCCCTCGTATCGTCCCTCGGGAGCCCAGGCGTGATCGTCCCCATGCAGGTGGCCGTAGGCTGCGAGCGCCACGCCGGCAGCCGAGAGGCGTTGCATCACCGCGCTCGATCCGCCCTCGGGACCGACCGGCGGGTAGTGCAACAGGGCGATCAGAACGTCGCCCGGCTGGCGCAGCACGGCCGCAGCCGCGAGCGAAAGGTCCAGCCGCTCCAGTTCCCGATGGAAGATCGGTGGGTCTTTCTCTGGGTCGGTCCAAGGCATGTCGGGCAAGTTCCAACCGCGCGCGCCGCACAACACGACGCCGCAGTCCAATCGCAGCGCATCGTTGTTGAGGATCGCCAGTCCCGGTGGCAGAGCCAAGCGAACCTTGCTGGGCGAAGTCCACCACGAGTCGTGATTGCCGCGCACCAGCAGCTTCAGGCGGCCGGGACGGTCGGCGAGAAACTGTAGATCGGGTCGTACCTCCTGCAGTGAATGCGCCCAAGAGATGTCTCCGACGACCAGCACCACGTCTTCGGGACCGACCGTGGCATCCCAAGCCGCGGCGATCTTGGCGGGGTGATCGCGCCACAGTTCTCCAAACACCTCCATCGGCTTGGGGCGACCGAACGACAGATGTGGGTCGCCGAGTGCGAAGATCTTCAACGTCCGAGGCCCAGAACGTTGCGCACGACATGGCTGGCAAATCGTGGATTTTCCAACAGGCGACGCATCGAATACGCGTGCCAGCCGGCGCCGTATGGAACGTACACCCGCAGCGGATGTCCCTCGGAGACAATCAATCGCCGCAGTTCGGGATCGACACCGAGCAGCATCTGAAACTCGTACCGCTCCGGTTCGATCTTCAGTTGACGGATCAGCATCCGCGCTTGCAGTACCAGCCACTCGTCATGCGTGGCGATTCCGACGCGCGACGCACCCCCCTCGAACAGCGCGCGCATCGCCGCCACGAAGGCGTCGCGCACCATCCAGAAGTCCTGGTATGCGACCGCGCGCGACTCGATGTAGATCCCCTTGCAGAGCCGAACGGAACCGCGCATCGCCGCGATCTCGGCGGCATCTTGCAACGTGCGGCGCATGTACGCTTGCAGCACCACACCGACGTTGTCGATCCCCTGCTCCCGCAGCCAGCGATACAGCGTCAAGGTCGAGTCGGTGGTGCTGCTGTCCTCCATGTCGATGCGCACGAAGTTGCCGTGACCCGCTGCATGCTGGCAGATCGCCTTGATACTGCGCTGCGCAAGTTCGGTATTGAACTTCAACCCCATGGCGGTCGGCTTGACCGAGATGTTGGCCGGCAAGCGATCGGTTGCAATTCGATCCAGAGCCTTCGAGTACTCCGCGACGTAGCCGGCAACCTCTTGCTCGAGGGTGACGTCCTCGCCGAGGACATCGAGGGTCGATCGGCACCCCTCATCGGCCAGCCGACGCATCGTGCGAGCGGCATCGTCCAAAGACTCGCCCGCGATGTAGACCTGGGCGAAACGCCATACCAGTCGCGACGGGGCGAGTTTGAGTAGTCGCAACAGCGCGCGCTTGCGGGCGTTCATTGGGGCGCTAGGTTGAAGATGACCGGGCGAGGTGTCAACCCACGAGACGCTACAATACGTCAACCCTTATGAACCTCGTGATCCTGTCGCGTTCCCGCCGACTGCACAGCACCCGCCGCCTCTACCTCTGCGGTCTGGCCCGTCGCCACAGCGTACGGATCGTCGACCCGCTGCGCTGCAGTTTGGTACTCGGACCCGACTCGATGCAGCTTCTGGTTCAAGGTGAACCGCTCGGTCCCGTCGATGCGGTGATCCCCCGGCTGGCCGCCCGCACCGGCATGGCCGGCCTGGCGGTGCTGCGGCAGTTCGAGTTGGCGGGCGCCTACTGCCTCAACAGCAGCGAAGCCTATGCACGCGGCCGCGACAAACTGCGGACGCTGCAGTTGTTGTGTGCGGCCGGCGTGCCGGTGCTGCCGACCGCGTTCGCGCGCCATCCCGATGACGTGCAGCGGGTGCTGGCGCAGATTGGCGGAGCACCGTGCGTGGTGAAGTTCACGGAAGGGACGCAGGGTCTGGGCGTGATGCTGGCGGAATCAAGCCTCGGTGCCGCGTCGATCGTCGCGGCGCTGCACGCGGTCAAGCGCGATCTGATCCTGCAGAAGTTCGTGGCGGTCGACGGCGATGCGCGACTGATCGTGATCGGTAACGAGGTCGCTGCTGCGATGGTTCGCCGCCCGAGGCCGGGCGACTTCCGCGCAAATCTGCATCGAGGAGGGGATGCGGTGGTGCTGCATCCCGACCGACAGCTCCAGTCGGTCGCGGTGCGCGCGGCTCGCGCGGTCGGGCTCGAGTGTGCCGGCGTCGATGTCGTGATCACCGATCAGGGCCCGGCCGTGCTGGAAGTCAACGCATCGCCCGGCTTGCAAGGGATCGAGTCGGCCTCGGGACGGAATGTGGCACTGCAGATCGTGCGGCACATCGAGACCAGTTTTGCCACGGTGTGAGGGACGGCGGCTATGAACGAGCCAGCGCCGCCAAGATCGGTTTCATCCGCTCGATCGTCGATTCCATCGAGTCGCTCACGACGGCGCCCGCGGCACTTCGATGGCCGCCACCACCCTGCGACTTGGCGATGCTCTGGACATCGAGACCGCCGTTGGAGCGAAGGCTGATTTTCGTTTGACCGGACTCGAGTTCGCGAAACAACGCTGCCACACGACAACCGTCGACCCGTAGCGCCTCGTTGATGATTCGCGCCAGATCTTCACCGTCGACGGCGCGCGCATCCGGCCACGCGAGCGGCACCCTCAACAGCACCAGAGCGCCATCGGCCGCGATCTCCATGTTGGCCAAGGCCTGTCCCAACAAGCGGCAGTAGCTATGTGAGAGTCCTTGCTCCAATCGGTCATACAACTCCGCCGGTTTGGCGCCGCAGTGCACCAGCCACGCCGCAGTTTGAAAGGCGAGTTGCGTGGTGTTGCCGAATCGAAAGCGCCCTGTGTCGCTGGAGACCGCTGTGTACAGCGCGCGGGCGGCCGCGACATCGGGTGTACGCCGCGTGGCTTGAATCAGCTCCGCAATGATCTCCCCTGTCGAGGAAGCACCGACGCGATGCAACATGAAATCCCAGTACGCGGGCGGGTCGGGATGATGATCGATACAAACCTTCTGGCCGCGGCAGCGATCCAGCGGTGCGCGCATCCGATCGAGCCGATCAGGGTCGCCGTTGTCGAGCATCACGACCAGATCCGCGGACTCGATCGACACGTCATGGACTGCCGGATCGTAGGTTTGGATCGTGTCGTCAGGATCGAGAAACCTCAGCCGCGCCGGCGTGGGATCGTAGTTGATGATCTGCGGCACAGCACCCATCGCGCGCAACAACCACGCCAAGCCGAGCTGACTGCCGAGTCCGTCGCCATCGGGGTTGACGTGCGTGGTCAAAACGAAGCGGCTCCCCGGCACGATCAGCGAGATAAACCGTTGCGTGTCAGCGGCCGTCATGCGGTCCTCCCCCAGCGAGTCCGGCACGGTACTGGCGCGCGGCGTCGACGTAGTGATCTTTGTTGCGCGAGACCCGCTCACGCGTCGCTTCATCCAACTCGCCTCGCAGCTTGGCCGGCACGCCGGCCGCGAGTGTGTGCGGCGGAACGTGAAACCCCTCGCGCAGCAACGCGCCGGCTGCGATCAACGCGCCCGCACCGACGCGCGACCCTGTCAAGAGCACGGCACCCATCCCGATCAAGCAGCCGGCCTCGAGCACGCACCCATGAATCACGGCGCGATGGCCGATCGTGACATCCGGTCCGATCACGGCCGGATACCCAGGATCGACATGAACGATCGTGCCGTCCTGAAGATTGCTGCGCGCACCGACCGTTATCGGCTCGATATCCCCGCGCAGAATGCAGCCGTACCAAACGCTGGCATCGTCTTCGACGGTGACGTCCCCAACCAGCACCGCGCCCGGCGCGATGAACGCGGTGGGAGCGATCGTCAGACGCGTCGCTCGGATCAGTCGCTGCCCGTCGCCCACTCAACGCTCCAGTCGGCCCGTACCGACGAGACAAAGGGGAGCGAATCTAAGGAGGGGCGCGAGTCCCGTCAACTGCCGGAGATTGGAGGGCACAGCGACTCTGCGGCGACGGTCGCTGGCCAGGCGCGCAGCGGCCGCGGCGCAACCGCCTCCCAGGCGACCGACAGCTTCAAGCGGATCGATCCGACCTTATCGTGCTGACCGCTGATCTCGACCGGGATTCCCGTGTCGCGATCGACCCACAGAACGACGGGACCGATCAACGACAAGAGCGCCTCGTCATCGGCCTGTTCGGGCTCGAGAAACAGTTGTCGTTGATGCGAGGCGATCGTCTTGCTCTTGCCGGTGACTGGATCGCGCATCGAGATTTCACCGGTGCGCTCCTTGCCCAACCGCAGGCGTGCCAGCGTGACCTTGTTCTTGCCGGCGATCGCAACGCGCGACGAGGACGCATCGAGCCATCGATCCAAATGCGCCAACAGCATGTACGGTTCGAGCAAAGGAAGGCTTGCATCGCCCACCTGATAGCGTTCCGGCGAACGCGGTTTCCAGCGCGAGGGATCGGCGCGCGGCTCGCGTCGCAGCGGATCGAAACGCGTCGAGGTCACGCAACGGCTGTCGGTGACGCGGGTCACGCGCGCCTTTTCTTGCGGCACGAGCGTGAAACTGCGCCATGCGACAGCATCCGCGGCGCGACGCTCGACCAACGTCAGATGCTCGGTTCCCGAGCCGAACAAGCCGGCGCGTGTCACCACTTGCACCACCTCGGGTTCGGTTGCGGTTGACGGCCACCGATCGATGCTTGCCTTGGCGGAGCCGACCAAGTACTTGCGACCCTCGATCTCGACGTGCGTCCAACGCGCGAGTGGATGAGCGGACGACGGCTGCACGTCGGATGTGGGTGTCGCCACCGACGAAGCGGTTTCAGGCGACGAGGCCGCAGGCGCCGCCTCGACCAAGTTGACCCCACTGGCCAGCCAGCCCATCGCCAACGCGGCCGCGCAGACGAGGGCGGACCGAAGTGGTAACATCCGCCGCCCTTGGGAGCCGAAACTCCCCGAGTTGTTCTGCCGCAATAGGCGTGGCATGGCTGCACTGTCCCATCATCCGCAGACCGCCGCAACACACCGCGCCCTCCGGCCTCAGCTCGCGACCCGAGACCTGATTGATGACGACAGCCCCACCCACCTACTTGAAACGACTACTCGGACCCGCACCGATCGTCGCCACTCTCGATCCAACCCCTGCCGCAGCGCTCCCCTTTCAGACCGAGCGCCGCGAGATTCACTGGCCACTGCCGAGCGAACACCTCGACGCTGAGGCGTGCAACATCGTGCGACGTTTGGCGTCGCACGGTTTCGAAGCGTACTTGGTGGGTGGATGCGTGCGCGATCTGATGTTCGGTCTGCGCCCGAAAGACTTCGATGTGGTGACCTCGGCCACGCCGCGCGACGTCAAGCGGGTATTTCGCAACTGCCGAATCATCGGCCGCCGTTTCCGTTTGGCGCATGTGTTCTATCGCGACAAGATCATCGAGGTCGCGACGTTCCGCAGCAACGCGCCGGCGCCCGGCGATGCCACTTCGATTGCCGATGAAACGGAGCTGCCGGCGGGCCTTACAGAAAAGTCTGGCGGCCTTCTCGACACGATCGATGAAAACGGCGGCGTCGAGAGCGCTGCCCCCGAGGCGAATGAAGCAGCCGAAGGGTTGATCATTCGCGACGACAACGTCTTCGGTACCGCCGAGCAAGATGCGGTCCGCCGCGACTTCACGATCAACGCACTGGTCTACGATGTC
>CAZAHQ010000175.1:0-8046 GCA_964484415.1 uncultured Acidobacteriota bacterium
GCAACCGTGCTGATTGTGGGGGAAAGTGGGACTGGCAAGGAGTTGGTGGCCCGATCGGTCCACTTCCGCTCGCCGCGCCACGACGCACCGATCATCGCCATCAACTGTGCCGCACTGCCGCAGCATCTGATCGAGTCGGAACTGTTCGGTCACGAGCGAGGCTCGTTCACCGGTGCGATCGCCCGGCGCGCCGGCAAGTTCGAGCTGGCGCACCGCGGGACACTGTTCCTCGACGAGATCGGCGAGACCGACATGGCGACCCAGGCCAAGTTGCTGCGCGTGCTCGAACATCAGGAGTTCATGCGGGTCGGCGGATCGCACACGGTGCGGGTCGATGTGCGGCTGATTGCCGCGACAAACGCAGATTTGGAGCGTTTGGTGCGCAGCGGCCGGTTTCGGGAAGATCTCTACTACCGGCTGAAAGTGGTCACGCTTTCGGTGCCGCCACTGCGTGAGCGGAGGGAAGACATTCCCCGCCTGGCCGAGATGTTCCTGAAGCAGCTTTGTCGTGCCAACAGCTTGAGGCCGCGGCATCTCACCGCCGCCGCGATGGAAGCGCTCGCACGATACGGCTGGCCTGGCAACGTTCGCGAGTTGGTCAACGCGCTCGAGGCGGTCTTGGTATCGACGCCAACCGAGGAGATCGATCTCGTGCACCTGCCCTCCAACATCCAAGGCCATGTCGCGGAAACGCCGCACCCGCGCGCCATGGCGGGACATACGCTGCGCGATATGGAAGCCGAGGCGATTCGCAGCACGCTCAGTGCTGCGGGCGGTTCGCGCACCCGCGCCGCGGAGTTGCTCGGCATCGGAGTGCGAACGCTGCGACGTCGGATTCAGGAACTCGGACTGCAAGAGTTGATGCCGCCGAAGCCTGGTCGACCACGACGCAAGCGTGAATGATCGAGTCATCACGATGTGCGATGAGCGACTGATCGAGGTCTGATCACGCGACCGACATCAACGAATCATCAAAAAATCTGCCACACCGTCTTGACAACTATGAAAGAACACGACGATATTGCTTCCGGGTGTTCACCCTTGCGTGAGGACGCTCGCGCGAATCAGAACGGGCTCGATGAACGAGTCCTGACAAGGAGAGCAGGAAAATGGCTAAGAAGGCTCGCAAGAAGGCCACCAAGAAAAAGGCCACCAAGAAGAAGGGCACCAGAAAGAAGGCCACGAAGAAGAAGGCCACCAAGAAAAAGGCTACCAAGAAGAAGGGTACCAAGCGCAAGGCTCGTAAGAAGACGGCCAAGAAGACGGCCAAAAAGAAGACGGCGCGCCGTCGTACCAAGACCGCGGCTCCCGCGCCCCCGATGTAACAACAGACACGCTAAAAAAGGGCCGGAACTTGTGGCCCTAGCGAAGTCGAAAGGGCGGCTGAAACTCCAGCCGCCCTTTTTTTGTGCTCGTGACGGACTACAGGTCGTTCGGTTCGAAACGCCCGAAAACACTGGACAATCGGCTGCAGATCTCGCCCACGGTTGCGTCTTTCTGGACCGCTTCGAGGATCTCAGGCATGAGGTTGCCTCCATCCTTCGCGGTGCGGACCAATCGCTCCAACGCGGAAGCGCAGGCCGCCGAGTCGCGCTCGGCTCTCACCTGTGCCGTCCTTTCCGATTGCCGCCGCCTCAACTCTTCGGAGACGTGCATCACCTCCACATGCGGTTCCTTCTCGGCCACGAACTTGTTGACCCCGACGACGATCTCGTCCCCTTGCTCCAGCGCCCGCTGCCAGCGGAACGCGGCGTCAGCGATCTCGCGTTGTTGGAACCCCGATTCGATCGCCGCAACGGCTCCCCCCATCGCATCGATCTGTTCGATCAGGCGCAGCGATTCGGCCTCCAGCTCGGTGGTGAGACTCTCCACGAGATACGAGCCGCCCAATGGATCGACCGAATCCCCCACCCCGGTCTCGTAGGCGAGGATCTGTTGGGTGCGCAACGCAATCACCGCCGACCCTTCGGTTGGAAGGCCAAGTGCCTCATCCAGCGCGTTGGTGTGCAGCGACTGACATCCGCCGAGCACCGCTGCCAGTGCTTCATAGGCGGTTCGCACCACGTTGTTGCTGGGTTGTTGGGCGGTGAGCGAGGAGCCTGCCGTCTGCGCGTGGAAGCGGAGTTTCCCAAGGGCAACATCGCTCGCGCCGAACCGGTCTTTCATGATTCGCGCCCACAGCCGTCGGGCGGCACGGAACTTGGCCGCTTCCTCGAAGAGGCTGATCTGAGCGTTGAAGAAGAACGAGAGCCGCGAGGCGAACCGGTCCAACGGAAGTCCCGCTGCCAAGGCGGCTTCGACATAGGCGATTCCGTCGGACAGCGTGAAGGCGATCTCCTGCGCTGCCGTCGAGCCGGCCTCCCGGATGTGATAGCCCGAGATCGAGATCGTGTTCCAGCGCGGAACCTCCGCGGCGCACCAACTGAAAATGTCGGTAATCAGCCGCAGTGACGGGCGCGGCGGGAAGATATAGGTGCCACGCGCGATGTACTCCTTGAGCACATCGTTTTGGATCGTGCCGCGCAACGCCTTGGAATCGACCCCTTGCTGGCGGGCGACCGCCACATACAGCGCCAGCAAGATTCCGGCCGGAGCGTTGATCGTCATCGAGGTGCTGACCTCGCCCAGCGGAATCTTGTCGAACAAGATCTGCATGTCGCGCCGCGAGTCGATTGCAACCCCAACCTTCCCAACCTCTCCTTCGGCCATCGGATCGTCCGAGTCGTATCCCATTTGGGTGGGAAGATCGAACGCTACCGACAGACCTGTTTGGCCGCGGGCCAGGAGCGTGCGATAGCGCGCATTCGATTCTTCGGCTGTGCCGAACCCTGCGTACTGCCGCATGGTCCAGTAACGACTGCGATACATCGTCGGTTGAACGCCGCGTGTATAGGGGTATTCCCCCGGCAGTCCGAGTTGCGAGGGAAGGTCGGGGTGGCGGTCACGCTCGGTGTAGAGGCGCCGAACCTCGATTCCCGACGTGGTCTTGAACCGGGTCCGTCTTTCGGGCGCATCACGAAGCGCCTCCGCAACCGTTTCACGCTCCCACCGTGACAGATCGTTGTCGTTGCTCATGGGCCAAGAATACCGTGCCAGAATCGGTCGTCCCTCCTTCCAAATATCAATGGATCGATTCCGTTTCTTGCACGCTGCCGACTTGCACCTCGACACTCCGATGGAGGGGGTCGCGGCCCGTTTGCCTGCCGCTTGGGCGACCCGGCTGCGCGATGCCTCGCTGCTGGCACTCGATCGGCTGGTTGAAACGGCAATCCGCGAGCAGGTCGCGTTCGTGCTGTTGGCTGGCGATCTCTATGACGGCCCCGAACGCGGCGCGCGGGCGCAGGTGCGTCTGGCGCAAGCGCTTCGTCGCATGAACGAGGCCGGCATCGAGGTGCTGATCGTCCAAGGGAACCACGATCCGCTCGAAGATGGCCTGGCTCCGGGATCGACGCTGCCGCCGCGGGTCACGCTGTTCGGGAGTCGTGAGGTCGGCCGCCACGAAATTCGACGTGGCGATCGCGTGCTGGCCACGGTTCATGGCATCTCGTACGCGCGCCGGGAGACGCGTGAGAACCTGGCGCAACGATTTCATCGTCACGGCGATGGATTCGAGATCGGGCTGTTGCATGCGGCGGTGGCCGGAGCCTCTCAGGGTCACGCCCCCTATGCACCGTGCACGCTCGACGATCTGCAGTCGGCGCGTTTGGACTATTGGGCGCTGGGTCACATCCATGCGCGCCAAACACTGGGCGACGGTTCCCCGTGGGTGGTCTATCCCGGGAATCCTCAAGGGCGAAGCTTCAAGCCGAGCGAGCGTGGCGCCAAGGGCGCCGTGATGGTCGAGGTCGAGCGCGGACGCGTCGTGACGGCGCCGTTGCTGGCGACGCTCGATAGCCTGCGTTTCGTGGCCGCCGAGGTATCGATCGAGACGCTACAGGATTGGCTGTCGCTCCACGACGCGGTGCTCGCCGCGGGTGATCGACTGGCCACCGAACATGCCGGTCTCGATCTGCTGGTGCGGGTCGAGTTGCGTGGGCGTGGGTCGCTGCACCGCGAACTCGCGCAGCCCGGCAGAAGCGAGGACCTCCTGGCCGCGCTGCGCGAGAGTCAAACATCACGCAACCCGCGGCTGTATTGGGTCGAACTCAGCGACAGCACCTGGCCCGACTTCGATCCGGTAGCGCTGCGCGCCCGTGGTGACCTGCTAGCGGCCGTGCTCGATCGTGCCGATGCGCTGCACGCCGATCCAGCGGCGCTGGCGCATCAGCTCGAGCAGTTGACTTCAAGCCTCCCCAACTCTGTCGCGTCCGCGCTGCGCCGCGAGCGAATTTCTTTGGACGCCGATCCCGAGCGGACACTGCGACGCGCTCTCGATCACGTGGTTCGCTTGCTCGACAGCGGTACCCGGCGGGACGGATGAAACTCCGGCGCGTCGTGGTCGATGGGTTTGGCAGCTTGTCTGACTTTGCAGTCGACGCACTGCCCGACGGCCTCACCGTGTTCTACGGCCCGAATGAGGCCGGCAAGAGCACGCTAATGCGGTTTCTGCGACAGATGCTGTTCGGCCACTGGGCCGGTCGCGAAAAGCGCTTAGGCGACCCGCCGATCCGCGGTGGGGCGCACGGTGGTTCACTCCAATTCGAAGCGGCCAACGGGCTTTGGACGCTTTCTCGGTACGAGACCAAGAGTCAGGTCAACAGCACACTCATCGCACCCGACGATCGGCGCCTCAGCGGCGAAGAGGGGGAACAGCAGTTGGCCCTGCTGCGCGGGCAGGCCGATGCCGTGGTGTTTAGGAGTGTGTTCAGCTTCGACCTGGGGGACCTGACGCCGCTGGCGCTGTTGGATTCGGACGAACTCCGCGAAGCGATCTTCTCCGCAGGGATTTCGGGTGCGGGGGCCTCGGCAGCCCGGGCGCTGCGCGAGCTAGACGAGGCGGTCACCGGTTTGCTCGCCGTTCGGAAGGGGGATGCCCCGGCGAACGCGGCGCTGGATGCGATGCGCGAGGCCGATGCACGAATCGATGAAGCCCAACGAACGCAGGCCCGCTATGCCGAGGCGATCGCGCGCGTCGACGACCTGTCTGCCACACGCACGCAACTCGGGACCGAGTTGGCGGAGGTCGAAGCGCGCCGCCAACAGATACGCCAATGGGGGCCGCTGCGTGAGTTGCTCGACCGGCATCACGCTGCCGTGTCGGCACTGCTGGCGATTCGGCTCGACCCCACGCTCGAAGCGGTGCAAACCGAAGCAGCCGCGCTGGGCGCCGAGCTCTCGGCCTTCCACGAAAGACGGCGACGTGCCGACACGTTGCAGGGATCGATGCGCGAAGTTCAACTACGGCTCGATGCGTTGACCGAGGAACCGGCACCCGAACCGCGATCGCGATTGTGGTTGGGAGTGATCGTGGCTGCGGTTGCTTTGTGCGGCGCGATCCTGCTGTTTTGGCGTGGCTTCCGCGAGCCGAATCTGATTGCCCTGTTGGCCGGTGCGATCGCCGCAGGACTCGGCGTGAGCGCAGCCCTGTGGAGTTGGCGACGAATGCGCCGCGAGACAGCCGCGCAAACGCAACGGCTGCATGCGCAGACGGCGCGACGCGAACTCTCATTGCGATTGGCGCGCGATCAAGCAGAGCAAACAGACCTGCATGTCGCCCTCGACCTTTGGCGGCAGCGAGCCCAGAAGCTACTGCAGCAGACTGGGCGGCCGAGCGGTACCAGTGATGAAGCCCTGGCCGCCGCGGTGGAGTCACTCGCGTCGGAGACGCTTGCCGCACAGCAGAATAGGCGTCGGTATCAGGAACAGACTCACGAGGCGGAGACGATTGCCGCCCAACTTCAGCGGCGTGCTGCGCAGGTGGCGAACACCGAAGCAGCCGGCCCACGGCCGCTCGATGCGCAGGAGGTTATCGCGTCCGCACAAACCGGCGACCCTGCGGCGTGGGATCGCCAGGAGCGCGAGCTCGCCGGTCGCGCGCGTGAACTTCAGGTGCGGCTGGACACCGCGCTGCGCGACCTCACGCTGACGCAATCCGAGCGTGAGGCACTCGAGCGGTCCACCGATATCGCCGAGGCCTCGCTGCTGCGCAACACAGCGGCCGCTCGGCTGCAACGATCGATGGACGAATGGATGGCGCTACGCCTGGCCGCAAGACTGATCGAAACGACGCTACAAACCTATCAGGCCGAGCATCAGCCCGAAGTCTTGGCCCACGCCTCGGAAGCGCTCGCGCACCTCACCGCCGGACGATGGACACGAGTCTCGGCGGTGGTCGCAGACGAGTTGGTGGTTGAGGGTGGCCGCGACAGGGTTAGGCCTGAAGACCTCAGTCGCGGGGCGAGAGAGCAGCTCTACTTGGCATTGCGCTTCGGCTTGGCGCGGCACTTCGTGGCCCGTGGTCGAGCGCTCCCACTGATTGTGGATGACATCCTGGTCAATTTCGATCCAGATCGTCAGCAGGCCGCCGCCGAACTGATGGGGTCGTTGACTCGTGATCTACAGCTCTTGTTCTTTACCTGTCATCCCGATGTGGTCGAGCGCTTGCGCCGGGTCGTGCCCGATTTGCGGGTGGTCACACTCTGACCGCCACTGGCTGGACTCCAGAGATAAACACCCAAATCGAGTGTGCCGTTATCGCGAAACTTGATTCGCTCGCGCTCGAGCAAGGCGCGCTGCATGCCGGCCGGCATGTCGGGCAGTCGATCGGTGGAGCATGCCCCGCGTGCGTTGACCACGCGTTGCCATGGCACACCCTTCGGACAACCGTGCATCGCCCATCCCACCGCGCGCGGCGAGAGCCGATTGCCCAGGCAGGTCGCGATTTGTCCGTATGTCATGACGCGTCCGCGCGGGATGCTGCGTACCAGTGCGTAGACTCGTTCAAACACGCCGCCCGCATCTTTGTCGATCTCGCCGTGGACTCGCTTCCCTGCAATCGCTCTTACGACTCGTTTGGCCATTGGTCTCTCGCCCCGAACCGCTCGGTTGAACCGGCCATCGCCACATTGAAATCGCGGAGGCTTCGGGCCCGTATCATGCCAGCGGAGAGCGAAACATGAGCACCACACAGTTCGATCCACAGGATCAAGAACCGTTTTCGCGTGTTACTTATGCCTTCGCGGCAGCCTGGCAGCGGATGACCTGGCTGATGTTCTCCGGCCCGCAGGCGATGCCTCGCCAGTGGTTGATGTGGGGCGCGCTGGTGTTGCTTTCCGGTGCGGTCGGCAGCGATTTCGGGTCCCAGATTCTGTTCCCGGGGGACTTCTCGAGCGATCGGCGATCTCTTGGACTGCCTGGCCTGATCGAGATGCGGCTCCTCGTGTTGTTGCTTGGAGTCGGGTCGTTGCTGGCGGTGATCGCGCTTTATGTCACCAGCCGGATGCGGTTTGCATTGTTGGAAGCGGTGCTCTCCGGTCAGCCGCGATTGCGCGGTGTGTTTGCCTCCACCGCGCGCCCCGGACTTCAGTTGTTTGCGACTCAACTCGTCGCCGGTTTGATCTGGCTGGTCTTGTTGGTGCCGGCGATCGTCGCGGGATGGCCTGCGATCGGCAGCGTGGTCAACGGTCGGTCGCCCACCGGTGGAGCGATCACACTGTTGATCGGGGCAATGTTGTTGTGGGTCCTGCCGCTTGGGCTTGTCGCTGGGGCCTTCATGTGGTGGTTGAACGACCTGGTGATCCCGATCGCGTGGCGCCGTGGACTCAGCGTCTCCTCTGCAATGCGCGTGGCGGCACGGTTAACCTCATCGAACCTTGGCGCCGTGCTGTTGATGGCGCTTGGCCGCTTGTTGGTCTCGATTGCGGCCGGCTTTTTCTCCGCGTGCGTGATGTGTGCCGGGTGTTGCTTCTGGCTCCCGTTCGCCGGGGGCGCCGCGTGGATGGGTTGGGCTAGCTGGCAGATACCCGCGATCGCGCTGTTTACGGTGCCGCTCGGCCTGTTGTGCGCGTTGACCGCCGGGTGGCTGATCGCCACGCTGCTCTCACCTTTGGTGGTGCTGCGACAGGCGTGGGCGTTTGCCTTCGTCTCCGGTCTCGATCCGGCTTTGGG
>CAZAHQ010000176.1:0-7810 GCA_964484415.1 uncultured Acidobacteriota bacterium
CTCGGTTGGAGACGTGCATCGGGCCACGGCCTTGTCCGAGCGCCAACGATGTGCAAGCACGAACGACTCCAACGCGACGCTATCGACGCCGGCTTGTTTGAATCGCTCTTCGGCCCAATGCACGGCGCGCTCCAACTGCGGTGAACCGCTAGGGCGCCCGCCGATCTGATTGCAGAGCGTGTCCAGATCGCTCATCAGCGGCGTGTCGCCGAGCGCCCGGCCCACCAAGCGCGTCGCCACATCATCACCGGCAATGGCAGAGGTACAGGCAAGCACAGCAAGCCACGCACAGATCGAGAGGGTTTTCATGCGCGGATTCTAGCGTCAGCTCGGCCGCGCGCGGCGGCCTGACGAGAGTCGATGATTTCTATGCCGTTACCGGCACCTTGGAAAGCAACGACTTCAGCCGCTCGATGTCGGCAGGCAACACCAAAAACTGATCGGCCAAGCCTTGGCTCGCGGCCAACACAACCTCGCGCGTCGGTCGATCGGAACAGGCGATCAAGAGCGTGGGGCGGCGCCCCGATGCGCCAATGGCGCCCAGGCGCACCTTGAGGTCGGTGTGCGAACGGCTGACGACAAACACCACATCGGGTTGACTGGAGGTCAGCCCGGCGTGCAACGGGAACACCTTCACATCGAGTCTCTCGAGCGTGCTGCGCAGCGTCACCGCCGATGAATCGGCTGCGTAGCCGGCAACCTGCACCTTCAAGCCAGAATCGATCGCACCCAGATCCGAGTCGTCCGACGCTCGTGCAGCGCTCCCGATTGAAACGGAATCACCCGCGTCGCCCATTGCGGCGCTGCCGATCACGCTCGCCGAACCGCTCCCGGCCGGCGCGATTGTCCCTGCCTCGCCGGCGCAGCCGATCAAGATCGTGCCCTTCGCTTCCTTTTCGAACAGAAGTTTGCCGGCCGATATCACCCAGTTCGTCGCCTTGTCGATTTCGTGCGGCAATGCGGGCCATTTGCCCGGCGTCATCCTTCGGAAGTTGGCGCCGAGATGGAAGTCGGGTTGCTCTCCGAGTTCGGCGGTGATCACTTGTTGAATGGCGCTGACGATGATGTTGGCGACCTCGCCCACCGAATCGTGCAGCATGTCGGGAACCTGGCGTGTCTCCAATACCTGTGCGATCGCGTCAGCCGGCATCATGATCAAGGCGCCGCCGGTGCATGCAGCGCCTGGGATGTCCATCGCCACGAACGAATTCAGTGCGGTTTTGTTTTGATCCTCGATCGGGAAGAGATAGATCTCCGTGTCTCCGAAGATCGGTCCTAGCGATGCGGTATCGGAGACCAGCGGTTCGATCGATACAGTCACTCCCACGAGCGCGGTGAGGTTTCCCGCGAGGTCGTCGAGGATTCGTCCGGCGCCTGTTGAAAGGACCCCGGCCAGCGCACGGGTTGCGGAGTTCTCTGCCACGCAATGCTCCTGTCGGCGCACTTCCAGCGCACCGCTGCGCCAGGCATATCGGCCGAGAACCCTGCACGCTTGACCTGTTTCGTTTTGGAACAGCGGAAAACTCTGCCGCCCACGCGGCAGTTTTGATCTGTGCTGCAAGCGAGTCGGCGCGCGCTCGAGCCAGTGGAGTGCGCACGAGCACGGGCTGGCTGTCGCGGCACAAGAGTTGCTGAAGAGCGCAGCGTGCGTATCCCGCTGTCACGCGTATTCGAACTCGGCGCCTCGAAGAGTTCTGGCGAGGTGTCTCCGCGGCATCACGGTTCGCGACGCACGTCGTTTGGTCGCGAACTGGAGCATGCGCTCGAGCAGTCCGTGATCAGCGACGGAGATTCGAGCCAGGCCGCTCCTCGCCCCGAGCCGTTTCTGCCCGCGGTCGCGATCTCGTTGCCGAAGCTGGAGGAGTCACTTCCGCGCGGTAAACACGATCTCGTGCCACCAGAGCGGGTCGCGCGTGATCCGTTCGTCCGCATCGTAACGAAACAGTTGAGCGCGCGGGCCGCAGTACCTCGTGTCGATCCTGAGGCACTCGGGGAGCCGCTCATCGAGTCGGCGCAACACAGCCCCGAGAACGGTGGGTCTACGCCGCGCGCGGGCGTGCAAACAGGCGAGCCAAGCGGGGAGATGCACACTTCTGCACCGCGCGAGGGCGCGCACAGCCCTGCATCGCGCGACGACGTCCGCGCCGCTGTGCCACGCGGAGGCGCGAACAGCAGTGCATCGCGCGATGACGTCCACGCCGCTGTACCTCGCGACGTCGCGCACAGCAACTCATCACGCAATGGTGCTCACGCCGTTGCGCCGCGCGAGGGTGTGCAGAGCAGTGCACCGCGCGACGATATCCATGCTGCTGTACCGCGCGGAGGCGCGCACAGCAGCGCAGCACCTGTAGAAGTGCGCACCGCTTCATCGCGCACGGAAGCGTTTGACCCTGCGCCACGTGCGCCTGCGGACGCACCCGCGCCGCGCACCATCACGCGCCACGAGCTGCGCCACCAGGGTGACCTCGAGTTGCCTCACGCCACAACGCAGGAGTTCGCGGATGCGACCTCGATGGCGCATGAAACACGTCCAGGCTCGGCACCCGCTAAGGAGTCGTCCACCGCGCCGATCGTCGCTCCCGGAGCGGCGCCGCTCGCGCACACCGAGATCGCGCAATCAGCGGAACACACGATGCAACCGAGCACCATCACATCACACTCTCCACTGCATCAGACAGCGCGGCAGGAGATTTCGTACCGACCAGACGCCTCAGTGCGACCCGACCTCACGCGACCCGACCTCACGCGACCCGACCTCACGCGACTCGACCTCACGCGACCCGACCTCACGCGACTCGACCTCACGCGACCCGACCTCGCGCGTCCCGACCTCGCACAACCCGAACCATCCCCCGAGACAGCCAACAACACACCACCAATCCGCGTCGTCTCGCCAGCCGCCGCAAACGCGACCAGCGACACGATGATCAACAAAGTCTTCGACGCCGTGCGCCATGTCGTGACCGAGGGGGCAGCGCAATGCAAATCGATCGACCCCCTGCGCGGCTCGGAACTGCTGGAATCAACGCCGCCAATACCGGCAACCGTTCGTTCGCTCGCGTCCACACCGACACCAAGCGACATGGGCCAGCACCACTCGATGACTCAAGAGCGTTCCACTCACCAAAACGCCAACCCGCGAGCGTTGCATCCCAACATGCCGCCGACCCGCAGCACGTACGTCGATGCTGCCTCGAGCACCGCGCGCGAGACCAACGGACGCTCGAGTGAGGACAGCGCCACCGTCAAAAGCGCGAGCGCAGCAACACCAACCCCCAGCACCACAACGCCCATTCCAGCTGCTTCGACCACTCTCAGCCCCGCGGCTACGGTCGCGACACCGCCGGCACTCGCAAGCCGCGCCGAGGCCAACCTTTCGAACTCCGAAGCGTTGATCGCTCACGTCGTGCAACGACTGGCTGGCGCGCCCACGAACGGCACGGTGACGCTGCGCTTGGATCCACCCGAGCTAGGAACACTGATCGTTCGGTTCGAGCGCCGCGGCGGTCAACTGAACGTGACGATGAGCGCCGAGCGAGACGATGTCACGCGACTCCTGAAGCAGGACCTCGGGCAGTTGCAGTCGTCGTTGAGTCAGGCGCGCGAGCCGGTGCAGGTGCAGGTCGAAACACTCGGTAGTGCGCGAGAACGCAATGCCGATGATCTGCCGGGCCGGCGCGGAGAAGAGCAAACCTTCGACTCGGACTCTCGCCATCACCAAGATCTGCGCCACAACGATGCAGCCCGCGATCAAGCCGCCAACGCATCGCGTGAGTTGTCGGCGCAGCGTTCGCGACGTGCGGCGCGCAATGCGCGATTGGATGTGTGGTCATGAGGGCTCTCTATTGCGGAACGACTTGCCGAGTGGGCGGCAATTTCTGCCCACCAAATATGTCTCGCACACCGCAAACACAGCCAGCAACGCCTGGCACATGCATTGCTGAATAGCGAAGCGGAGGAAGACTCATGCAACCCGCTGCGATCGACCCTGCGAGTTATCGCCAAGTCACGGACGCCAATCCGTTCATCACGGAGAAGCCGAGCGTGGGAAAAAACGACTTTCTGCGCCTGCTCGTCAGCCAACTCGAGAATCAAAACCCACTCGAGCCGGCCAAGGACACCGAGTTCGTGGCCCAACTAGCGACCTTCTCCAGCCTCGAGCAACTGGTCGATCTCAACAAGCGCATGGACGGCGTGCTCGGCGCACAAAACGACCTGGTCAACAGCCAGGCACTCGACCTGATCGGACGCAAGGTACTGGCCGACATCGGCGGCGCAACGCATCTGAAAGCAGGAAAAGCAGAGGAGCTGACGTACCAACTGCCAAGCTCGATGGCCTCGGCAAAGGTCGAGATCGTCGACGCGACGGGCAAGGTGGTGACGACGCTCACGCCGACCGACGGCGCGATCGCAGGCGAGCACCGGGTTACGTGGGATGGAACCGACAGCAACGGCAACCAGCTTCCCGATGGCGCGTACACCGCGCGTGTTGTGGTGAGCGACGGCAAGAGTGAGCTCACGTTGAAGCCGTTCACGCTGGTGCCGGTCGATGGCGTTCGGTTCGGCGCAGACGGACTGTCGTTGGTTTCAGGCGATCAGACGATTCCGTTTGCCAGCATTGTCGAGATCAGGAACGGCGAGTAAGCAAACTGACACTTCCGAAGAGGGGACTGCGAATGGATACCGGCTTCTACACCGGATTGAGCGGACTGAAGGTACACAGCGCTGCACTCGGCGTAATCGGCAACAACTTGGCCAACGTCAACACGGTCGGTTTCAAAGGCGGCCGGACGGTCTTCTCCGAGCTGTTCGCAGCCTCTGGAGTGGGCGGCGTCAACGGCGGATTCGGCAGCACCGGCTCCGGCGCGCCGCTGCAGATTGGTCTGGGAGTGCAGCTCTCGGCGGTACAGCAGTTGTTTCATCAAGGCTCACTGCAACCAACCGATGTCGTTACCGACATGGCGCTGCTAGGCGGTGGCTTCTTCATGATGCGCGACACCGAAGGGTTGCCGGTCTACACGCGCGCCGGGAACTTCTCGTTCGACAATCAAGGTTTCCTGGTCGATCCGTCGGGAATGCAGGTACAAGGGTTCCTCGACAAGGACGGAAACGGACGGATCATCCCGTCGGGGACGCCGGCCGCGATTCAAGTCCCGGCCGGCCTCGTCGCGCCGCCGCAGGTCACCAGCTATTTCCGCCCCGAGCTCAACCTCAACGCCGGAGCGCGCGTCGCCAATCCCACCACAGGTCAGTTGCCTGAAACACACAGCTCGGGCCTGAGCATCTTCGACTCGCGCGGCGCACAGCACGACTTGACGATCCAGTTCACGCCCATCGATACCGGAACCGACGGCGTTGCCGATGAATGGAGTTACGAGGTTCGCATCCCAAGTGCCGACATGGCAGCGCCAACCGGCACCAACGGATACGACGTGTTGGCTTCGGGGACCATGACGTTCGATGGCGCAGGCCAGCTCACGCTACCAACCGCGAACGTAAACATCACGATCCCGGCATTTGCCAACGGCGCCAACGGCCAGGATGTCGAATGGCGGCTGTTCGATGACAACGCTCAGCCGGTGGTAACCGGCTATGCATCAGCCTCAGCCAACACCGGACTGACACAGGATGGTTACGGCCTCGGCCGACTGCGCGCGCTCAACGTCGATAACGACGGGTTGATCTCGGGCGTCTTCACCAACGGTCAATCGCTGGAGCTGGCGCAACTCGCGGTTGCCACATTCAACAATCCTGGCGGTTTGTACAAAGCTGGACAGAACGGTTACTCCGCGAGCATCGGGTCGGGCCCGGCAGTGCTTGGCCCGGCCAACACCGGCGGCCGAGGTTCGGTCGCCAGCAAGGCGCTGGAGCTTTCCAATGTCGACATCACGGAGGAGTTCACCGACCTGATCGTGACCGAGCGCGGTTACCAATCGAACGCGCGCGTGATCACGACGGCCGACCAAGTGCTCCAAGAAGCGATCGCGATCAAGCGGTAGTTCCGATGAAAACACTCACGGTTACGCTCATCTTGGCCGCCGGGCTCGCGCTCGGCGGCCGCTCGGCTACCGCAGCGCCCAGCGCAGACGCGCTCAAACCACTGATCGCGGAGTTACGCGATCGGGTGATGGTTCCCGAGGTGCTGCAAGCGCTGCGCACGCAGAACGAGACCACCGCATCGTTGTCTGTGCAGGAGATTGCAGAGCTGGACGCCTCGTGGAACGTCGTCACCCAAAGCGAGGTCTTCAAGAATGCCGCGTCGCAACGGCTACAACAGGTTGTCGCCGCCAGCGACGGCCTGATTGGCGGAATCGTCATCACCGATGCCCGCGGATTGAATGTCGCCCAGACCATGCCGACGCCCGATCGCTGGCAAGCCGACGAAGAGCCATGGCGGCGCGCCTATCGCGCAGGGAGTGGGGGATCGTTCGTTGGGTCGCTGCGCTTCGATACCGCGACGCAGTCGCTGCGTCGCACGGTTGCCGTTGCCATCACCGATCCTGAAACGGGAGCGTTACTTGGGGCCGCCGAGTTGGCCTTACTTCCCGAAGAGGTCGATGCGGCGATTCAGCGTGTTGCAGAACGGAACAGGCGCGAAGCCCCCGAGCTGAGTTCGCGGCGGGAAACTTCTGCCGGCTCAGCGTCAAGCAACCGGCGTCGCGCACCGTAGCGCTGCCGACAGATCGCCGGCCGGCGCCGTTTCGTTGCGAAACAGCCGGCCGAGAAGCGGCAGCTACAAAGGCGTTTTGCTGCTTGATTGCGACGGCATGGCACTTGCTGATTTGGGCACGACGGGAGGTCTACGGTCATGCCTGAATCAAAAGCTGCACAAGCGGCCGCTGTGTCGACACCTGCAGCGAAACGAGACAAGCCGACAGATGCGGCCACAGCAACGATCGATTGGACGCGCCGCGAGTTTCGCGAACTGCCGATCCAACTCTCGGCGCGCATCGCAAAGGGGAGCACGCGACTCGGCGCACTGCGTCAACTGTCGGCGGGCGACATCGTGCCGATGGAAACTCAAGTCGGCGAGGCTTCGCATCTGATCGCAGAAGGGACGCCGATCGGCGCCGGCGAGATCGTCGAGGTCGGTGGCCGCTTGTGCCTGCGGCTCACGCGACTTGGGGTGCCCCGTGACTGAGCTCGCTGCGGGGCCGTCGGCCGCAGATCTGCTCCGCGTCGTCGCGGCATTGTGTTTGGTAATCGGGCTGGCGCTCCTGAGCGGGATGCTGCTGCGCAAAGGGATGCCCTCGCGCAAAGCACGAGCGATGCGCGTGGTGGAACGCCTCGGCCTCGGAAAAAACACCGCCGTGTGGTTGGTAGAAGTGGACGGCCACCGGCTATTGCTCGGCTCGGCCGACAAATCGCTGCAATTGCTGAGCGAGATCGATCCTGTCGAGAGCGATCTAGACGTGGAGGCCGCATCTGCTAGGCCGGTGTTGCTGCCGATCGCCCAGGAGATTGGTTCCTTCGACACCGCGGTGCGCGCCTGGCTCGGCCGAGACGTTGGGCGAAATCAGTCATGACCCGCAGCCGACGTTGGGCCATCGCCCTGCTGTTGTTGATTGTGTTGTCGGTCGTCACGGCGCCGGCGCTTGCGGCCTCGCCACCGCCGCGTGTCGAGGATGGGGCTTCGGTCGAGCTGCGCTTGAGCGACCCGTCGGGTGCCGGCGGCAACAGCGCGCTGCGCATGGTGCTGATGCTGACGCTGATCGCGGTGGCGCCCACGATCGTGCTGATGATGACGTCGTTCACGCGGCTGATCGTGGTGATGCACTTTCTGCGTCAGGCGTTGGGAACGCCAGGCATG
>CAZAHQ010000177.1:0-7806 GCA_964484415.1 uncultured Acidobacteriota bacterium
TGGGGATCAGTTCCGAGATGATCGCCATGCCCGGCAAGATCATGATGTAGACGGCGGGGTGTGAATAGAACCAGAAAAAGTGTTGGTACAAGACCGGGTCGCCACCCAGTGCCGGGTCGAAGATCCCGATACCGAGCGTCTTCTCCAGACAGAGTAGAAGCAACGTGATCGCCAACACGGGAGTGGCCAGGATCTGGATGATCGCGGTGGCGTAGATGCCCCACAAGAACAACGGCATGTTGAACCAGGTTATCCCTGGTGCCCGCAGCTTGTGGATCGTGACGATGAAGTTGAGCCCGGTGAGAATCGAACTGAACCCCAAGATGAATGCCCCGAGCGTGGCGGGAATGACCGCATCGGTGGTGCTCGTGCTGTAGGGCGTGTAGAACGTCCAGCCGGTATCCAGACCGCCCTTCGTCACCGACAGCAGGATTACCAGCGTTCCGGTGACCCAGATGTAGAAACTCAGCAGATTCATCCTCGGAAACGCGACATCCTTGGCTCCCAGCATCAAGGGCAAGACGAAGTTTCCGAGAGCTGCCGGAATTCCGGGGATGATGAACACGAACACCATGATGGCGCCGTGCATCGTGAAGGCGCGGTTGTACGTCGCGGCCTCCATGATGGTCTTGCCTGGCGTCAGCAACTCGGTGCGTACCGCGAGCGCGAACAGTCCGCCCAGCAAGAAGGCTGTCAGCACACCGATCAGATACATCACGCCGATCCGCTTGTGGTCGAGCGTGAACATCCAGGACAGGACCCCACGCGAGTGGGTCAGGTAGTTATCGCCGGCGACGTGGGCGCTGGGAGCGTGTGCTACGTGTGTCGTATCGATAGTTGCCATACACGCCTCACTTCAAGGATTCGATGTATTTCGCGATTGCAAGCACTTCTTTGTCCTTGAGCCGGCCCGAGAAGGTAGGCATCACGGGCTGGTACCCTTTGACGATTTGCGACTGCGGCATCAGGATCGATTGGCGTACGTAGTTCTCGTCGACAAGCACGCGACTTCCATCGGCCAACTCCGCTTGCGTACCCCAGATTCCCTTGAGCGTCGGGCCGATCCCGTTGACCCCATCGACGTTGTGGCACTGGGTGCAGCCACTCTTGTTGAAGTACTCCTTGCCGACCAACTCGAGCGGGCGAAGTTCTCCGGTCTTGGGATCTTTGAAGGGGTCGGAGGCGACAGTCAGCCACTTCTCGAATTCACCGGGTGCATGAATGATGGCGCGCGCCATCATGTTGGAGTGACCGTCGCCGCAGTACTCGGTGCAGAAGATCTGGTAATCGCCCGGCTTTTCGCTTTGAAACCAGAGCTTGGTGAATCGGCCCGGAAGCACGTCGTGTTTGATACGGAAGGCGGGGATGTAGAGCGAGTGGATGACGTCTTGCGAGGTCATCACGAGTCGCACTTTCTGGCCAACCGGAGCGTGCAGATCCTTGTCGAAGTAACCACTGGGATAGGTGAACTGCCAAGACCACTTCTGACCCGAAACCTGGATTTCGTAGGCGTCAGAGGGCGGGATCATGATGTGCATGTACCCCTGGAAACCCCAGTAGAAGATCATCACGACCAGACCCAACGGAATGATCGACCAGGCCAACTCCAACGGGGTGTTGTGGCTCTCGGATTCGGGTGGAAGTCCGCCTGGACGGCCGCGGTACTTCCACATGAAGTACCCCATCAACCCCATGATCAGGACGAAGAAGAAGATGCAGATCCAGTTGATGAAGCCGTACATCCAATCGACATCGCCGGCAACGGTCGAGGCAGGGTCGGGCAAACCCCAGGGTCCGCTGCTGTCGGCGAGCGCCAGGCTGGATAGACACAACACGAGGGACGAGGCGAGGAGCTTCTTCATGGGTTCAATGTCCCGTTACCGGCAAGGCCTGCCGGCGGCGCGTTTCTGCGCGCCAGAACCGAGCTAGCAGGATGCCGAGTGTAAGCATGGTCAACAGTCCGCCGAGTCGTACGAAATTGGTCGCCGCGACGGTGTATCGCCCGGCGGCAGAGTCGTAGTGGAAACAAAACAGAAGCAACTGGTCCATCGCCGAACCGATTTCACCATCGGCAGCTTCGGCCAATGACAGGCGCAGCGTCTGCGGCTCGAACTTGACGCCGTACAGATAGCGTGAGACGTGGCCCTCGGGGGTGATCACGAAGATCGCGGCCGCGTGCGCGTACTCTTTGCGTTCTTCGACCCACTTGTACGAAAAGCCGATCGCATCGGCAACGCGTCGAACCTCGGCTTCGGTGCCGGTCAGAAAATGCCAACCCTCGGCGGCCGACTCTCTGCCGAGCGATGCGACGTAGTTCGCCTTCTTCATCGCTGCAATACGTGCGTCGTCGCGCGGATCGATGCTGATGGTCACCACCTCGAACTGTTGCCCCGGGGCAAATGGAATCTCGCGCATCGCCTCCACGGCACCGTTGAGCACCAAGGTGCAGAGCATCGGGCAACTGTAGTAGTTGAGCGTCAGAACGACCGGTCGCTTGGGTTTGAAGTAGGAACCGAGCGTGACGACTTGTCCCTGTTCATCGAAGAGCTGCGCATCCAGCGGCAGTTGAGCATTCGGCTTCTCGGTGATCCCCACACCCTCTAGCTCGTGAGGCAAGGCTTCGGCGCGATCGACCGCACGTACCGGCGGGGCGAGCAGCAAGATTGTCGCTGCAGCGACGAGAGCCGCAAACACGCGATGTGCGTCAAATCGTGAGTGGCCGAGTCGCACCGCTAGTGACTCCCGCTGTGCGCCGTCTCTTCGACGACCCATTCCATTGCTTTCTCGATCGGCAACTTGCCGCCATCGCCCGTGAGCTGGGCCTGCTGCTGAGAGCGAATCAGCGCTAGTTGAGCCGGCGTGCCTGCATCGATTCGCCGCTTCGCTTCTTCTTCGGAGCGGTAGTAGTACGACTGCAACCACACCACGCTCGCGAACAGGAGCGCGAAACCGACCAGGGCAACGAGGCCGACCGAAGCGATGTCCACTTCATTGCTGGTCTCACCGTGCTCGTCTTCGCGTTCGTGCAGTTCGGCCATCGGGGACTCCGGATCAAACGTTCTCGTAAGTGAGCGACTCTTCCAAACGCGGATCGCGCACGGCCAGCAACGAACCGGCGCCGAGTTGCTTGGCCAACAGAGCCGCCAACACACCACAGATGAATAGCAGGCAGGTGAGATCGAGCAGGTGCAATGGAACGGCGTGACTGGCGTGCTCGACCGTGGCGGCGCCGGCTTCAGCGTGCCCGGCGTGCCCGAACTGCGGCATTACCAGCCAATACATATCCACGAAGTGGATGAACAAGTTCCAGTAGGCGATCTTCACCAAGAGATTCGGTCGCCGCTTGGGGATTCGCGAGACCAGCAGCAGGAACGGCGCAAGAAAATGCCCGAACAACAACAGCACACTTACCCAACCCCACTGACCGTAGTAGCGGCGCTCCATCCAGCCGGTTTCTTCCGGCAGATTGGCGTACCAGATCAGCATGAATTGGGAGAAAGCGATGTAGGACCAGAACACCGTGAACGACAACATCCACTTGCCGATGTCATGGTAGTGATCGAGCGTAATCGTGTTCTGAAGGCGTCCCGACTGCTGCAGGTGCCAGCAGATCACGCACAGCAGCGCGTTGAAGGCGAAGAAAGATCCAGCAAAGAAGTACACGCCGAAGATCGTGCTGAACCAATGCGGGTCCAGTGACATCAGGAAGTCGAAGGCGAAGAACGTCGCGGTCAGCGCCCACAGCAGCACGGCGCCCGGCGCGAAACGCTCCATCTTGATTGTGAGCTCCGCGTCGCCGCTCTCGTCTTGGGCCCGCGACGTGCGGTTGAAATAGCGGGCCAACAACGTCCAGATCAAGAAATACAGCACGACCCTGATGAGGAAGAACGTCATGTTCAGGTACGGCGCTTTGAGCTGCAGGATCTTGTCGTGCGCGACGGCGTCTTTGTCCATCCAGTGGTAGAGCTTCGGTCCCCACAGCAGAACGATCGGGGCCACCAGCACTGCAAACCACGGCACGGTACTCGCCGTCGCTTCAGCCAGGCGGCGAACAGCGACGCTCCATCCGGCGCGCGTGGTGTGTTGGATCAAGACGAAGATCAGTGCGCCCAGTCCGAGACTGATTCCGAAAGCGAAGCTGGTGAGATACGACCAGGCCATCCGATCGAAACCGTGCTCGGTAATGGCGGCCAGACCCAGACTTGCCACACCGCCAACAACGGCCGCAGTCAACCCAAGACGAAACAGCTTGTCGCCGACAGCGCCTAGTTGTCGGTTCTCGTTGGTAATGTCGATCGCGTGCTTCATGGCTTCCTCGGCGCGGCCACGGGAGCGCTGGTTGGCTGCGTCATCGGGGCGATCGTGGCGACCGGATTTTGAGATCTCTGCAGAGCCTTCACGTAGGCAACGATGTCCCAACGATCCTCTACCGGAATCTGACCACCGTAGCTGGGCATGTTGCGGATGCCGTGCCCAATCGTGTTGAAAAGGTGACCTACGGGGCGGCTCAACACCACAGCATCGTGCATCGAACTGGGCGGAACCCAAGTTCCTTCCGCGAGCTGATCGGCTCGTTGCGCAATCGGCCCGTTTCCGTAGCCGGATAGTCCGTGGCACGGAAAGCAATAAATGTTGTACCGCTCCTGCCCGCGCTGGATCATCACGCTGGTGATCGGTGTAGGAAATGTCGTGGCCCAACTACCGTCGGCGTTCTTGCCTTGGTAGAAGTGATCGTCGGCATGCAACTCGCCGCGGGCTACGGTGTTCGCCACAGGCATTCGCATCGTGCGGCCATCGGCAAACATCGGGTTCGCCTTCTGCGTCTTGTACTTCGACTGGTTGTCCATGTCCGGAACCAGATGGATGCGCGGTTCTTCGCTCTTTTGTTGACGTGCACGAGCGACGAGCGCCAACGGAATGAGCGAGAGCGTCACCAACGCAACGCCAATGAAGATCATCCACCGTGGGATCATCGCCTCAGTCCTCCAACTCTTCGACGATCGCACCCGGTTGTGCTGCCAGGAAGTCCTTGACCTTCTGCGCATCGAACTTTGGATCTGCGGCTTCGATCACCACGAAGAAACCGTCACGTGTCGCGGCCTTGAACGACTCGCTCTTCAAGGTTGGGTGGTAGAGCCGCGGCAGTCCGTTGGCCACCAGCATCCCGATGAAGGTGCTGAGCGCCGCGAACAACACGGTGAGTTCGAACGCCACCGGGATGTTGGCCGGCAGGCTGAAGAACGGCTTTCCGGAAATGATCAGTTTGTAGTCGACGGCATTCATCCACCATTGCATCAGGATTGCTGCACCGGTTCCGGTCGCTCCGAACGCCATCACTACCCACGGCAAGCGCGACCATCTCAACCCCATCGCCCCGCTCAGACCATGCACGGGATACGGCGTGTGACAGTCCCATTTGCGGTAGCCGGCGTCGCGCACCTTGGTAGCCGTCGCCAGGAAGCTATCGACGTCGGTGAATCCGGCCATCACACCCCACAACTTCGGGCCCTTTGCGACTTTGGTCTTGGTATCAGTGGCCATGGCCATGTCCGTGCGCTTTCGTCTCGGCGGCAACGCCTTTGACTTCGGAGATCGCTACCATCGGTGCAAAGCGGATGAACAACATGAACAGCGTGAAGAACAGTCCGAAGGACCCGATCATCGTGCCGAGATCGACCCAAGTCGGCTTGAAGTAGCCCCAACTCGATGGCAGGAAGTCGCGGTGCAGCGAGGTGACGATGATCACGAACCGCTCGAACCACATCCCGATGTTCACGAAGATACTCAGCGCGAACACGATCCACAGATTGGTTCGGCATTTCTTGAACCAGAAGAACTGCGGCGAGAGCACGTTACAACTGACCATTGCCCAGTAGGACCACCAGTACGGCCCCATTGCACGGTTGATGAAGGCGAAGCGCTCGTAGAGGTTGCCGCTGTACCAAGCGATGAAGAACTCCATCGAGTAGGCGTAACCGACCATGCAGCCGGTTGCCAGGATCACCTTGCACATGTTCTCGATGTGGCGCGCGGTGATCAGGTGGTCCAGGCCGAACAGCTTCTTGGACGGAACCAACAGCGTGATCACCATCGCAAAGCCGCTGAAGATAGCGCCGGCCACGAAGTACGGCGGGAAGATCGTGGTGTGCCAGCCGGGCAAGATCGAGACCGCGAAGTCGAACGACACAACCGAGTGCACCGACAACACCAGCGGGGTCGAGAGCGCCGCCAGAATCATGTAGGCGATCTCGTACCGCAACCAGTGACGGTGCGACCCGCGCCAACCGAGGCTGAGAACTCCGTAGGCCAACCAACGCACCTTGGTCTTGGCTCGATCGCGCATCGTCGCCAGATCGGGAATCATTCCCATGTACCAAAACAGCAGCGATACGGTGAAGTAGGTCGAGACCGCGAACACGTCCCACAAAAGCGGACTACGGAAGTTGGGCCACATCGACATCTGATTGGGATACGGAAACACCCAATACACCAACCACGGCCGCCCGACGTGGATCGCCGGGAACATTCCAGCGCACATCACGGCGAAGATCGTCATCGCCTCGGCGGAGCGGTTGATGCTGGTGCGCCAGTGCTGCCGGAACAGGAATAGCACCGCAGAGATGAGCGTACCGGCGTGTCCGATGCCGACCCAGAAGACGAAGTTGGTAATGTCGAATGCCCATCCGACCGGCTGATTCAAGCCCCAAACGCCGACTCCCTCATAAAACAGGATCGCGATCATCGCGCCGAGCATGCCGAGCAACAACACCGAGACTCCGAAGACGATGTACCAAGCCTTCGGGGGGTTGTTGTTTTCGGCGACGGCGCAGACGGCATCGGTGATACCGCCGAGGCTGTTGTCGCCGAGTACCAGCGGCGCGCGATGTCGCGGGTCGACGCCCGTGTTGTCGCCTACGTGGCGATCTACTTCGTAGGTAGCCATGGGTTAGGCGTGTCCTTCGTTTGTGGTGGCTTGCCCTGGCGCACCTGCGGAGGGGTTCTTGAGCCGCGCCATGTACTGAGTGCGAGGTCTCACGTTGAGTTCTTGCAACATCGCGTAGGTCCGCTGATGCGCATGCGCTTTCCGCACGCGTGAGCCCTCGTCGTTGAGATCTCCGAATGTGATCGCCCGCGTGGGGCAGGTCTGCTCGCACGCGGTGACGATTTCCCCATCGCGGACCGGCCGCCGATCGTTCTTACTTTGAATCTTGACCGTGTTGATCCGCTGCAAGCAGTAGTTGCACTTTTCCATGACTCCGCGCGTGCGAACCGTGACCTCGGGGTTGTAGACCATCGCAATCAACGGGTCTTTCTCAGGCGGACGCCAGGCTCCCAGTCCTGGCACACCTTGAGGTGGGTTGTGCCAGTTGTAGTAATTGAAGCGGCGCACCTTGTACGGGCAGTTGTTGGAGCAATACCGCGTGCCGATGCAGCGGTTGTAGACCATGACATTGAGGCCTTCTTGATCGTGCACCGTTGCTGCCACCGGACAGACCTGCTCGCACGGCGCGTTCTCACAGTGCATGCAAGTCACCGGCTGGAACGCAACATGGGCCGTGTCGGGCTGGCCCCTGAAATAGCGATCGAGGCGAATCCAGTGCATTTCACGACCGCGCCGCACCTGGTCCTTGCCGACGACCGGAATGTTGTTCTCGGCCTGGCAGGCCATCGTGCAAGCGCCACAGCCGATGCAGGCCGACAGGTCGATCGCCATCGCCCACTTGTGGCCCTCGTACTCGTGGTCGGTCCACAGGTTGAACAGCTTGACCTCGCCGTGCGCCGCAAATTCGGGATTGGCTTTGTACT
>CAZAHQ010000178.1:0-7774 GCA_964484415.1 uncultured Acidobacteriota bacterium
CCCCACTTTGGATCGGGAACTCCGAACACCAGCACGTCGCGCACGTTGGGCAGACCACGCAGCGCGCTCTCGATCGCAAGTGGATGGAGTTTTTCCCCGCCACTCACGATCAGATCGTCGAGCCGGCCCAAGACATGCCAACAGCCCGCGTCATCGACACGGCCGATATCGTCGGTGGTCCAGTAGCCGTCGTCGCTCGTTCGCCGGATCGTCGACGGCAGGTAGCCTCTGAACAGCGAAGGGCTGTTGATTTCGATCCGATCGTCGGCGCCGAGCCGCAGCGAGTAACCTCGAAGCGGTGTTCCGACGCCGTTGATCGCATCCGGTGGCGTGCCGGGCGCAACAGTCGCCACCTGCGCTGCGGTCTCGGTCAATCCATAGGTCGGCACGACCGGAACGCCACGCGCGCGCGCCTCCCGCAATAGGTCTGCCGACGCAGCAGCGCCTCCGAGCAGCACCGCGCGCAGCGTTGCCGGCGGTTGCCAGAGAGGTCGTCGATCGAGCATCTCGCGAAGCATGGCAGGTACCAACGAAATCAGCGTGACGCGATGACGGTCACAGGCGGTCGCCACCGCGGCCGCGGAAAACCTGGGCAACAAGACGACCGTCCGTGCCGCCCACAAGCAGCGCAGAAGTACCGAGAGGCCACCGATTCGATGCGTCGGCAAGCAGAGCAGCCAACGGTCTTGATCGTGCCATCCCAACCGGGCGGCACTCGCCTCAGCGGCAGCAACCAGGGCGGCATGGGTCAGGACCGCGAACTTGGGATGCAATGCAGTGGAAGCCGATGTCGGGACCGCGAGCGCGTCGTCGTCAAACGAGCGGCCGGCCGCTGGATCGACCGGCGGAGCGGTGTCTCCCGGCCGCATCGGGACGATCAACTGTTGTGAGTCCAAGTGCGCGTAAAAAGCTAGCAGCGAGTCGAGATCGCTGCCGGAAGGCCAGAGCGTCGGCCGAGACGATCGCGGTGTCCGCCGTGGCTGCACGAGCGCGTCGAGTTGAGCGAACGTCAAGGCCTGATCACCATCGATCAGCGCCACGTGCGCGGGCGCTTTTTCTGCCGCCGTGCGCAACGAGAGTTTCATTCCGGCGCCGTTCCGAGACCGACATACCCGTCGCCGACCAGACGGTTGCCGTGATGTTGCGGCAGGGAACCACAGGCGATGCTGCACTCGTCGATCGGCAGCGGCACCAGACCACAGGCGAGCGGGGCAGGATCGAGCGCAAGTGCCAGCTCACACGCCGCCGCAAACGCGACCTCCGCTTCGAGCATGTGGGTGACCACCACTTGCTTGCCGGATTGTCGCGCGCGAGATGCGAGTGCAAGCGCGGGGATCAGCCCACCCAACAGCGCGGGCTTGATCACGAGGACCCGGATCGACGGGTGACGCAGCGCATGCTCGATCCCGGCTGCATCACGCAACTCCTCGTCGGCAGCGATCGGAAGCGGGAGCAGACTCGGGACGCGCTCCAACATCCCGACAGGAAGCGGTTGCTCCAGATACTCGCACCGCCATGCGGCCAACTGCTCACACACCGGCTGCACGAGGTGGGGGAGTAGCGAACCGTTGGCATCGGCGCGCAACACCAGTCGGTCTGCAAGCTGTCGTCGCCAACGCGTCAGCACGGTGCGCTGCGCGGGGTCGAGCCCCTCGCTGCCGAGTTTGATCTTCCAAGTCAAGATCCCGCTGTCGTGCAGCGCTTGCGCCTGGGACTCGAGCGCGTCCTCGTTGTCGCCCGCCAACAACCCCGCCAGCGCTACCGGCGCCGGCGGGTCGGCGCGCAGCAAGCGATGGATCGGAATCGCCTGCGCTTGGGCCACAAGGTCGAGCAACGCGGTCTCGAGCGCGAATCGCGCCGAGGGCGGAAGCGGCTCGAGTGCAGCCAACCAGTTCGTGATCGAGGCGAGCGCGTCAAGCGGATCGAGATCGAGCAGCGGGACTCGTAGAACCCGCTGCAACGCCTCGCGCGCATCGGCCTCGTGTTCCAGCGAATGTCCGGCAAGTGGCGCTGCTTCGCCCCAGCCGCGCCGGCCTCGGTTGTCACGCAGCCAGACGAACAGGCCAGACCGTTGTGCATGTTTCGTGCGCGAGGTCGTGACCGGTTGCAAGTACGAAAACTGGTACGCAGAGATGCCACCAGCCTCGAGGCGGATCATCGGCGGCAGAGCCAAATCGCCAGCGCGAATAGGGCGCAGTGAACGATCATCAGTTGCGCGGTACCGGCCAGGATTCGATTCAGCGCCGCACCGCGCTGTCGAATCAATCCGGCAGCCAACCACGCGCCCCAGGGGGCCGACAGCAGCGGCAGCAAGAGTTCGAGTCGATGCGACTGCCGCCAGAGGTAGATCGGCATGCCATAACCAATCGCCAGCAAGACGATGAATTCGGCAACGCCGAAACCGCGACCGAAGATCACCGGGAGAGTCCGCTTGCCGACCCGGCGATCGTTCGGTTCGTCGCGCACGTTGTTCACCACCAAGATCGCTGCGGCCATCGCACCCGGCACGAGCGACGCTCGCCAGGCCTCGAGCGGTACCTGACCGGAGATCACCAACGAGGTACCGCAGACGGCGACGAACCCGAAGAAAATCATCACGAACAGTTCACCGAGTGCGTTGTACGCCAACGGAAACGGGCCTGCGGTGTAGGCCCAACCGGCAGCGATCGAGGCCAGACCGATGATCACGATCGCGCTTCCCGCCAGCGCGGCCAGTCCGATGCCGCAGCAAACGGCAGCAGAGAAAGCGATCAGCGCACCACGCCACGCCTGTCGCGCGGAGAGCAGCCCCAACGCGACTGCGCGGGGCGGTCCCAGTCGTTCGCTGTCATCGGCGCCGCGCGCATGATCGGCGGCGTCGTTCACGAAGTTGGTGCCGACCTGCAAACAAAGCGCGCCCAAGACGCACAGCGGCAGTCCCCACAGCACGCGTGCCGCGGGGGCGGTTTGTATCGTCGATGACAAGGAGCCAACGGCGGCACCGACCAACACGGGTGCAACTGCCGCGGTGAGCGTCTTGGGACGCGCGGCGAGCAGCCACGCTCCCGCGGAGCCCGGAAGCGGCAGTGAAGCGGTCACGGCAGTCGCTTGAACTGCTTGAAGTTGGGCGGCCGCTTTTCGAGGAACGCGGCCTTGCCCTCTTTGGCTTCCTCACTGAGGTAGTAAAGGAGTGTGGCGTCGCCGGCGAGCTGCTGCAGTCCCGCTTGACCGTCACAGTCGGCATTCAGTCCGGCCTTCAACAAGCGCAGCGCGATCGGACTGAGGCGCAGCATCTCGCGGCACCACTGCACCGTTTCGGCCTCCAGCCGAGCGAGCGGAACGACCGTGTTCACGAGGCCCATCTGCAACGCTTGCTGCGCATCGTACTGCCGGCACAGAAACCAGATTTCGCGAGCTTTTTTTTGTCCCACGATGCGCGCCAGGTAGGACGAACCGAAGCCGGCGTCGAAGCTACCGACACGCGGACCCGTCTGCCCAAAGCGCGCATTCTCGGCAGCGATCGTAAGGTCGCAAACGACGTGCAACACATGTCCGCCGCCGATCGCGTAACCAGCAACCATCGCCACCACCGGCTTGGGCAGCGTACGAATCTGGCGCTGAAGATCGAGCACGTTGAGTCGCGGGACCCCATCGTCGCCGACGTAACCACCATGACCGCGCACGCGCTGATCGCCGCCGCTACAGAACGCATCGCTGCCGACACCGGTCAAAATCACGACGCCGATCTCGGCATCATCGCGAGCGCGGTCGAACGCTTGCATCAACTCTTCGACCGTTTCAGGTCGAAACGCGTTGCGCACCTCGGGGCGATTGATCGAGATCTTCGCGATTCCGTCATCGCTGGTTTGATACAAGATGTCCTCGAACCCAGGATGGTTGTTCCAAATCACGTTGCTCATACGCTTGCTCGCTCCTCGATCCATCGCGCCACGGTCAAAGGGTTTTCCAGCACTGCATTATGTCCGGCACGTGGGATGATCCCCACGCGCGCTCGCGGCAGGCGGCTGGCGATCTTTTCGGCGAGCGCACAGAAACTCTCATCCGCGGCCCCTGCCAAAAGGTCGACCGGCTGTGTCAGGCCGGGGAGATCGTCCAAGAAACAGGGCATTTGCGCCAGCCCCAGCGATTCCAACGCTCGCGCCAACTGCTCCGGATCGTGGCGTAGTCGCTCGGCTCGCTGTTCGCTCCGGACCGATTCCGGGAGCGCTGTCTGAGTGGCGAACAACGGTTGTTGCTCCCACTTCTGGGCGAACTCTTCCACGCCTCGTGCCCTCAACGTTTCTATCCACTGGGCATCGCGTTGTGCGCGCGCGGCCCGTTCGGAAGGCTCGCTCAACCCGGGATGAACGCCAATCAACGTCGCGGCCCGAAACAGCGCGCGATGCCGCACCAACAGTGCCAGCGCCACCCGCGCTCCCAACGAGTAGCCGACGAGATGCAAGTCGCGCATGCCGCGGCCGATCAACTCCGCCGCAACTCGATCGACGACCGCGTCGAACGGCTCGCCTCGTTCCAACGTCAGCCCATCGAGGTGACCGGGCAGCGCTTGGGGTCTGAGATCGAATCGTTTGTCGATCCTCAGAAGTACGGGGCGGAAGCACTGGACCGTTTGCGAAAACCCATGCAGCAGAATCGTCGGCGGATGTGCAAACACGGCGATCAACGATCCAAGTCGACGTCGAGCGCCGCCACACGCTGATCGAGTGTGCGTTGCGCCGAATCTGGAACGACCTCCGCCCAAATCACACGCGCTGGTGCTTCGAACGGTTCGGCGAGAGCGCGCTGCAGCGCTTCGAGCGTGGTGACACGAGCGCAGGCCACGCCGAAGGCCTCACACGCCAAGGCGACGTCGAGTTGCGGGGGCGTGCGGAAGAACCGTTCGAACAGTGTGTCGAGCTCGGGTCGTGTCGCGATCGGCAGCTGATCGAAGATCCGTCCGCCATCGTTGTCCAGCACCACGATCGTCAATCGCTCGGCGTGAGCGCGTGCGGTCGCGAGGCTGCCGAGATCGTGTAGAAACGCCACATCGCCGATCAGCAGTGTGGTCGGCAGCGGTGCAGCAGCCGCAGCCGCGATCAGCCCGTCGATTCCGTTGGCGCCTCTTTGGTGCAAGACGAACGCTGCGTTGGTGGGTGGCGCAAACAGATCGACACTTCGAATCGGGAGGCTGTTGCCGAGCATCAGCGCGTGATCATCGGGGATCGATCCTGCCACGGCGCGCACTGCGTCGCTTTCGGTTAGCGGTTGCAGTGGATCGGAAACTAGCTCCGTCGTCCGGGCTGCGGTGCGCTCGGCTCGACCCCACTCCGCCGTCCACCGCTCGATCTCAGATCGAGCCGTGTGTGGTTTGCGCTGAAGGCTGCCGAGCAACGCCGCGACCGTCGGTTCGAGATCGCCCACCAGCCAATCTGCCACCCGGTTATCCGGATCAGGAAGCGACGCATTTCCCAGTGCTAATCGCTCGACATCGCCGTGGGCTGCGCTCCAACGACTCCAACCGATACCAGAGGGCTCGTTTCCTAGCATCAGCAACAGATCGGGGACCTGCCGCTGCGCCCAACGTGTTCTTAGCAGCAGGTCGTGGAACGCGATCAATGACGATCGTGCCGGTCGACGCAGTTGACTCGCGCTGTCGGCCAGGAGCGGCCAGCCCAAGCACGTCGCCAACGCGTGAGCGCTGACGGCGGCGCGATCCGGGAGGGCGGCGCCAGCCACAATCAATCCGCGTGATGCTGAAGACAGTCGCGCCGCAAAAGCCTCGAGCGCCGCCTCTGCCGGCAGCGCGACGCTGTGCGAGGCGCGCGGTACTGGTGTTTTTGCAAGTGCGAGCAGCTCGGTGCGGCGCTGAACGTCACGCTCCTGTTCCGGCTGCGGCTCGAGCGGTTTGCGAAACGGCGCGTTGAGGTGCACCGGACCGCGCGGCTCGGCCTGGGTGCGAGCGAACGCTCGCGCGGCGGTCGCTCGCAGGCCGCGGAACGCGTCGAGGCTATCGAGCGCCGTTCCGAGTTCGTAGCTCACACGCACCGCGCGGCCGAACAGATGCCGCTGATCGATCACCTGTGCCGCGCCACGATGCTGCAGTTCGGGTGGCCGATCGGCTGTCAGCACCAACAGCGGTAACTCCGCGAGGTCGGCCTCGATCACGGCCGGAAAGTAATGTGCTGCTGCCGTACCGGAGGTGCAGATCAACAGCGGTGTGGTGCCGCGCGATCGCGCCAGGCCGAGTGCGAAGAACGCGGCGCTTCGTTCATCGATGATCGGGATCGCCTCGAACTCCGGATGACGCGCTGCCGCCAACGTCAGCGGTGTCGACCGCGACCCGGGGCTGATCAGCGCGTGACGCACACCGCACTGGGCCAGCGTATCGATCAACAACTCGGCCCAGGCGATCTGCAGATTGTCCAGGCTCATCCCGAAATTCCAAGCGCTGACAACAGGTTTCTTTCCTTGACCGCCGTCTCCTCGTACTCGGCATCGGGTTCTGAATCGCGAACGATTCCAGCGCCGGCAAACAGCAGCGCTTCGTCGCCGTCGATCAGCGCCGAGCGAATCGCGACCGCAATCTCGCCGTTGCCCTCCGCATCGACCCATCCGATCGGGCCGGCATACCAACCACGCGATACAGGCTCGTGTGTCCGCAAAAACTCGAGGGCGGCGCGCGATGGATGCCCGCCGACAGAGGGGGTTGGACCCAAGACATCGGCCAGCGCAAACAGCGGCAGCGGTGCGTCGAGCGTGGCGCGAATCGGCGTGTGCAGGTGCAGAATCTCCGGCATCTCGCGCACTCGAGGGTATTCGGGAATGTCCAGGTCGGCGGCCAGCGGCCGCAGTCGTCGACGCAGCTCGTCGACCACCACGCGATGCTCGCCCAAGTCCTTGGTGTTGCCCAATAACCAAGCGCGGCGTTGCGCCCTTAGAGTCGGATCAGGGGATGAAGGAGCCGAACCGGCGAGCGCTTCGCTGCGCAACGACCGGCCCTGTTTGGCGACCAGAAGTTCCGGCGTGAGTCCGACAAACGTGCGCCCCTCGCGTCGAAACCCGAACCGAAAGGCGCCGCTCCCTTCGGCACGTCGCGCCAGCCGGCGTAGCACATCGACCGGATCGACGGCCGCCTCGAAACGAAGCCGCGAGCGGCGCGCGAGCACCACCTTGTCGAACCGCCCCTCGCGAATGCCGAGTTTGATTTCTTCGACCAACGCGGCCCATGACTCGCGTGGCATGCGTGACACGTGGCGCAATCCAGGGAGCGGTTCGGTGTCTGTCAGCGGTGTCGTGAGAGCCTGATGGATCGCAGAGAACTCGTGCAGCCATTGATCGCGACGCGCGAAATCGGCTTCATCGCACAGTGCCAAGCTCAGTGAGGCGCCCAGCTCGTCACGGAGGTAAGACCAGCGCGGCAGCACGAACTGACCTGCTCCGAAGGGAGCCCACGGCTCATCGACGGGAGCGTCGGACGCAAACGAGGCGCCGCCCCACAACGTTGGGGAAGCGGTGCGTGCCCCTGGATGTCGAACGATGACCATCGCAGACAGTCGCGCGTCGATCGTTTCGTGCAGCGAAGACAATCGCTGCGCTCCCAAACCGACCTCCAGCCGAATCGCATCGCCCGATCCGACCGCGGTCAGGCCGGGCCGATCCCACAACAGTGCCGGTTCCGCGGGATCGAGTCGCCAAATCGCTTCCGGCGCAGCGTGATGTGGCGCCGGCAGCGTGATGAAAGCGCCGGTGCCCAACTTGCGCAGATGCTCGACCGCGTCGGCGAGAAACGTCGAGA
>CAZAHQ010000179.1:0-7772 GCA_964484415.1 uncultured Acidobacteriota bacterium
TTGCTGCCGGCGCCCTTGATCGAGGCGCTGAGATTGTTCTGGAGCAGAAACTTCTTTCCGATCGCCGCACTGGGGTCGAAAGCGAGCGCGAGCGATGAACCGGTAAGCGCCAACACCGTCAACGCGAGGACTCGATTCATACAACCTCCGGCAGAAACAGTACTCCCAGTCCTCGAGATTGGAGCCGCGCGGTGACAGCGAATGATCGCGGTCCAACGTGTCCCCCTCGATCAACGCGAATCGGGCTGATTTCGGGGTAGATTGCCGCGCCTGAACCGAAACGTGGTCGATCGCAATGCTGAAGACGCACCATCGGCCTTGCTTGCATGCGACCGGGCGCCGCCCGGGGACTGACATCATGGATCTGAGAGATCGATTTCGAGGCTGTCTTCTGGGGTTGGCCAGCGGCGACGCTGTCGGTGCTTCGGTGGAGTTTTTGGCGCGAGGCCGGTTCGAGCCGCTCACCGATATGCGGGGCGGCGGGCCGTTCGCTTTGGCTGCCGGCGAATGGACCGACGACACCTCGATGGCGCTCTGTCTTGCGACGAGCTTGGTGACACACCAACGTTTCGACGCTCACGATCAGATGACACGCTACGTGCAATGGCGCGACAACGGGTACTTCAGCAGCACCGGCACCTGCTTCGCCATCGGTCGCACCACACGCGATGCGCTCTCGCGCTTTGAGTCCAGCGGCAACCCGTACGCCGGATCGAACGATCCGCGATCGGCCGGCAACGGCAGCATCATGCGACTTGCGCCGATCCCGTTGTTCTTCTTTCCCGATCTGGACGCGATCGAACGGCACGCGGCCGAAAGTTCCAAAACCACACATGCGGCCGAGGAGTGTCTCGACGCGTGCCGATTGCTGGCCAGAATCGTTGGTCGCGCGTTGCAGGGGGAGTCCAAGCAGCAGGTCGCGCTTGCCGACGGCGCAGCGTTCGTCGGCGCGCCGGCCATTGCGGAGATCGCTCGCGGGAGTTATCTCGACAAGCCGCTGAACGACGTGCGCGGCACCGGCTATGTGGTCGCGTGTCTGGAAGCGGCGCTGTACTGCTTCATGCACACAGCGAGTTTTCGCGACAGCGTGTTGATGGCGGCAAACCTTGGAGACGATGCGGATACCACGGCCGCGGTGTGTGGTCAGATCGCGGGAGCGTTCTATGGGGTAGGGGAGATCCCTACCGAATGGCGATCTCGCCTCGCACTCGTTGACGAGATCGAGCGGCTGGCCGACCAACTTCACGATCGGCGCACGCGCGATTGAGAGGTGCCCGGCCCGCCTGTGACGGGGTGATTCAAGCGATCGTCAGAAGTACATGTAGGCCACTAGTTGGCATGCGAGTTCTCGTCCTCGCAATCCCGCGCTTCTTGGTACTGCATCGCAGCAGACTGATTGGGCTGTGCCGAGTCTCGGCCGGAGCCGATATCCGCTGTGGCAGACGCACGATGCGCTGTCGTAGGCAGGGCGACTCGCCCGGGAGGATCGGATCATGAGATCACGTATTGGATCGATCGGCACGCTCATCGTACTGGCATCACTTTGTACAACGTCATGGAACACGGCGCGCGCGTGCGACGCCTGCGTCAAGAACACCTGCACACCAGGGTTCGAACAGGGGACCTACGGCTGCACAGATGCCGAAGTGGAGTGCTCGCTGATCCAGAAACTGACGATCGGTTGTGCGGGGCGCGTCTGCTCGACCTCGGGCAACCTAAGCTGCGATAACCGTCGGCCAGTCAGGCCAGGACCGGTTGATCCGATCACGGGGAAGGCGACGTCGCAGCCCTCGCCTGTGTCGAGCCCGTCGCAGCCGATCCCCTCATCAGAGAACCAACAAGCGGCCGACGCTCTCACCTGTGGAACGGCATTGGATCAACCAAACGCGCCACAGCACAACTAGCCGTGACTCTGCAATAGAGTGGCGGCGCGAATCATGCAGCGAGGAGCTGGCAGATGCGATGGATCGTGCGGAGTGTGTCGATTGCGGCGTTGCTAGCGATGTCGGCCCTCTGCACGTCGGCCGAGGAGCAGGCAAGACTCGCAGTGGTGGTGGTCGATGCCAAGCAGCAGGCGGTCTCGGGCGTGAGACTGTCATGTTGGATCAAGCAAGGTGATGCTTGGTGGCGGCAGAGTGATGCCGCCACCAATCGCGAGGGCCAGGCAGAGATCGTGGCCCCCGCGCCGCCCTACACTTTGCTTGCGGCGCGGGCTGGCTGGGTGCCACAGCGCATCGACATCGTTCAGAAGCGGAGTGATCTACATCTGGTGATGGATCCCGGACGCCGCTTGGAGGTTTCGGCTGTCGCCGCCAGTTCCAACACCCCTGTCACACGTTTTCGGGCCATCGCGCTCAGTGCCGAGGCGACGTCGGCCACGGCGCTTACACAGGCGTTCGAATTGGAGACAGCAGACAGCGTCGAAAGCGATGCCGAGACCGCAGTCGCAACCATCAACGGCATCGGCAACCGCACGCGCATGTTGCTGGTGCTTGCATCCGGTTATGCGCCGGCGTTCGTACCGGTTCCTCCTGCCAATGTCGCGCACGTCGAGGCCAAGCTCGATGCACGCGGTTGCCAGGAGTACCGCGTGGTCGATTCTGCCGGTTCGCCGGTGAGCGGAGCTCGCGCGGCGCTCGATGGCGGCCTGTTGGGTTCTTGGGAGTCGCGACTGTCATTGGTTCCGCAGTCCGGGAGTGACGGCTATCTCACGTTGTGCCGCCCTTCTTCGAGCACGGCGCCAGCGATCGTTGCGCATCCGCAGTTCGCACCGCGACAGTGGAACTGGGACTCGGCCGACAGCTCGATCGCGCTCGCGGAGGGCGGCACGTTGGCGGGAGAAGTTATGGATGCCGATGGCTTACCGCTACAGGGAGCCACCGTCACGGTCAAAACATACGGGCTGGAACACACGGCGCGCGTGGCGGCCGACGGGAGCTACCAACTACAACATCTCCCCGCCGGCGAGTGGACCACGCGACTAACGGACACGCGCCTGCCGGGCGGTCGCGGGTCCATGGTTCGAATCGTCGACAATCACCTCACGCGCCTGGACTTCGGTCCTGGTAGAGCGCGCGCGGTGCTGATCTTCGAAAACGAGCAACCGGTGGATCACGGCACGGTGTTGCTTCTGTCAGGCAGCAAGTCCTCCGAGTTGATCGTTGCCGGCCAGGCAGAGGTCGAGAACGGCAGGGCATCAGTGCCGGTGAGCGAGGTCGAACCGCTGACCCTCTTGTCGCTGCGTCGCGCCGATACGGTGGTCTTCAAGAAAATCAACCTGGACAAGAATGCTCAACCTGATCAAGTGCTCGACGTCAGACTCGATGGCACCACGATTAGCGGCGTGGTGAGGTCCGCGACGACGCATCAATCCTTGAAGGGGGCACAACTCATCTGTCAGCGCGGTGTGCACTTGTCTCTTTCCGGTCAGCGTGGGCCGCTGTGGTTTGACGGGCTTGCGGCACAACCGTTCTTCAATGGCGACGCCTCACTGGCGGTAACGGGACGCGACGGACGGTTCAGAATGTTCCTTCCCGATTGGTGTTCCACGCTGCAGGTCAGTGGCCCACGCGCGGTTGCACCCGATGACGAACTTTGGCAAGCGCGCTTGCTTCCCACCAAGGAACTCGACCGAAGCGCGCCGATGGAAGTCGAGTTGACGCGCGCTGCTTCGTTACAGGCGCGAGTCGTGGTTGATTCGGGCGTGATGGCACGCGACGCAATGATCGCGCTGCGCCGTACCGATCTGCCGAGCAACTCGATGACGCGTTCGATGGTCTTGAACGAAACCGCTCGGATCGAACTTCCCGACCGCGGGCCGTGGTGGCTCATCGCTACCGCGGAAGGCGCGGCGCCTGCGTTAGTCGGGCCGCTGAGTGGCGAGCCTGTCGACGATGCGGCGCCGGCCGAACCGATCGAACTGCGGTTGGAAGCGGGCGCTTACTTGGAACTCCCTTCGACCGGCGACATGAAGATCCTGGACCGAGGGGGTTTCGATTGGGCGGGGCTCGTCAGTTCGCAGCCTATGGGTGATCGGCTGCGGCGGCTCGGGCCAATCCCTCGTGGCACGTATCGCGTGAGCCTCGGCGAGCACTCGAAAACGATCACGCTCCGAGAGGCAGGGCAGGTGCTACGACCATTCGCGGACTGAAATCGAGGGAAGAACCGTCAAAAGATTTCGTCACTCGTGACACTCCCATGACACGCACGCGGCCGACGCGACGATCCACGCGTTCGAGTGAAATAAGGGGTTTCGGCAGTGTTTTGGCCGCTTTTCTGACGAGGCAACCCCGCTTCGGGGCGTCTTGCTTGATCGCGGCTAAGCAACGGATCGGGGGCATCTAGTAGTGCAGGCGTGTAGACTCCGCCCCGGTTCGAGCCGCCGATGTCATCAACCCTCGGCCGCTTCCCAAACGGCGCCGCCGCCTTCGGAGACAGTACTTGTCAGCGACGATGAGCCCCACTCAAGTGTCCATGCCCCGCCCCCTGGCTGACGTTCAACTGGAGAATTGGCAATCGGTAGTTGCCCCGTACGCGCGCCCCAATGTGCGGGCCGCCGTATTTCAATCGGTGACCACTGTCGGTTTGCTACTGATCGCGTTTGGATTGGCGTTTTGGTCGTTGTCTATTTCTTACTGGCTGACGTTCGGATTCTCGTTGCTCACCTCGCTGCTGTCGGTCCGAACCTTCATCATCATGCACGACTGCACTCACAACGCGTTCTTACCCTCCAAGCGTGCCAACGACATCATCGGCTTCATCACTGGCGTGCTCACCGTCACGCCGTTCGCCCAATGGCGTCGCGAACATGCGCTGCATCACGCCACGTCCGGCGATCTCGATCGTCGCGGTTATGGCGATATCAACACGATCACGGTGGCCGAGTACAACGCGCGGTCGCGCTGGGGGCGGTTCAAGTACCGCGCCTATCGCCATCCGCTGACGCTGTTGGGGTTTGGCCCGCTGTACCTGATCGTGGGACAACGCTGGCGCACGCTCAGCGAAGGCACACTCAGAAAACAGTTGACGAACGTCTGGGTGACCAACTTGGCGATTGCCGTGATGGTCGCTTCAATGTCGTTCTTCTTCGGCTTCTGGCCGAGCATGCTGGTCTTCGGTCTGACGTGGTACATCTCGGCCATCATGGGAATCTGGCTGTTTTATGTACAACATCAGTACGAAGGTACCTACTGGGAACATCACAGTCAGTGGGACTATGCCGCGGCCGCGATCAAGGGTAGTTCCTACCTCAAACTGCCCAAGGTCTTGCAGTGGTTTACCGGAAACATCGGGTTGCATCATGTCCATCACCTCAACCCGCGCATTCCCAATTACAACTTGCAGCGCTGCCACGACGAGAACCCGCTGTTCCACAACTCCCCTGTACTGTCCTTCACAGAGGGGTTGTCGACACTGCGGCTGACGTTGTGGGACGAAGACAGCCGTCGGTTGATCGGCTTCAAGCAGTTGCGCACCGACGCAGCGCGATCGCGTTAGGAGACGTAGTGTCCTTCACAGTCCTGAAGCTTCATCCGAGCCTCCTCAAAGGGCTCAAAGAGTTAGGTTTCGCCCGTCCCACTCCGATTCAATCCGAAGGGATCCCGCCGGCGCTCGAAGGGCGTGACCTGTTGGCCTGCGCCATGACCGGCAGCGGCAAGACGGCGGCGTTTCTCTTGCCGATCATGAATCGACTGCTGGAAAAGCCGCGCGGCACGACGCGCGCGTTGGTGCTTACGCCGACTCGCGAGCTGGCGGCACAGATCGTCGAGGATATGAACGACCTCGCGGTGCACACGCCGCTGACGGCAGCATCGGTGTACGGCGGTGTCGGTATGGGCCCTCAAGAACACGCGTTCCGCAGCGGAACCGACGTGATTGTCGCCACGCCCGGTCGCTTGCTCGATCACTTCCGGTTTCATTACGCCAAGTTGCCTGGTTTGGAATGCCTGGTGTTGGACGAAGCCGACCGCATGCTCGACATGGGTTTCTTGCCGGAGATCCGCAAGATCCTCAAGCATCTGCCGACGCGGCGCCAAACGCTGTTCTTCAGCGCCACGATGCCGGGGCCAATCGCTCAACTCAGCCGGGAAATGCTGCAAAACCCGGCAACCATCAATCTTCAACGACAAGGGTCGCCGGCCGTCGGCATCACGCAGGCGGTTTATCCGGTCCCGCAAGAGCTGAAATCGGCCTTGTTGGTGACGCTGATCCAACGCAACGAGATCAACGAAGCGCTGGTCTTTACGCGAACCAAACACCGTGCCGATCGCCTGCAGAAGTTCTTGGTGCGCGCCGGTGTGAGAGCCGAGCGGATTCACGGCAATCGCTCGCAAGCGCAACGTACTGAGGCGCTCGCCGGCTTCAAGAGCGGCAAGTACCGGGTGCTGGTCGCCACCGACATCGCGGCACGCGGGATCGATGTGGAAGAGCTCGGTCACGTGATCAACTTCGACGTACCGCGCGTGCCGGACGACTACATTCATCGCGTCGGCCGCACCGGACGTGCGCAAGCGACGGGGGATGCATTCTCGTTCGTTGCGCCCGACGAGGAAAGCGAGCTGCGCAAGATCGAGCGCGCCGTCGGCAAGCGTTTGCCGCGTGTCACCGTGCCCGACTTCGACTACAAGGCGCAGCCGGAGTCGCGATTGGAGATTCCGCAAGCGGAACGAATTGCGGCGATTCGCGCCAAGAAAGCAGAAGAGCGAGCGCGTCAACGATTCAAGGCCGAACGCCGCACCGCGTCAGCTTCGGAGCGCCCCGCGCACGCAGGATCCGCTGCCGCGCGCCCCGCCGGTGCGCGTCCCGCCGCGCCGCGCCCCGGTGCCCCTCGCCCCGGCGGTGTCCGACCCGGCAGCTCCCGCCCCAAGCCCAAACCCAAACGCACCCGCGGCAGCTGGTAGCTAATCCGGGGACGTAATCCGGGGACGGTCTACCTATTTCCGGCGCTCACGGACGGACAACTGAGCGAGAATCGCGCATGGCCGGTCGCCTCTATTGCCGCGAACCTGCTGCGGGAACGTATCGGGCCCAGCGCCTCGAGCAGCGCGTTCGTCGTGCGACCAACTGGTACTGGATCGCAGCATCCGTGAAGCTGCTTTGCCTGATTGCGGCTGCCGCAACGTATCTGACCAGCGGTGATTGGCTGGCGGGCGTTCTTACACCGGTGCTATCGATGGGGCTCGGCGGATGGCTGTATCTGCGATTCGGCGGTGAGCGTTTCTACGCGCCAGACGTAATACTCCGACGCTTGATCGAACAGGAATCACCTGCTGCCAGACGGTAACCACAGACGGTCGAGTGTCACGTATGAATCGGATCGCAACTTCCTTCGCATTCTTGGCCGCGTGTGCCACGCCCGCCGCGACCCCCACAGGAACTGACATGCCCGACGCATCGTCTCTTACGCCGTGTTCGAATCGCCCCAACTGTGTCTCGACGCAAGCGACCGCCGAGCGGCATCGCATGGCGCCCATTCCATTCCAAGGTAGCGCCGAGGAGGCGCAACAACGTCTGGAGCGCGTGCTGGAGGCGATGCCGCGTACCACCATCGTCAAGCGCGCCCCCGGTCGACTCGAGGTCGAGTTTCGCTCGCGGCTATTCCGATTTGTCGATGCGGCGGAGTTTCTGATCGACGGTGCTTCGCATCAGATCCAGTTTCGATCCGGCGCCCGCAGCGGATACTCCGATATGGGTGTCAATCGCGCGCGAATGCAAACGATCGCAGCACAGTTTGCGGCGCCCTAGCCGGTTAGCTCTTCTCGGCGCCGACGATG
>CAZAHQ010000180.1:0-7754 GCA_964484415.1 uncultured Acidobacteriota bacterium
TGCTTGCCGCGCTGGCCTTGTGGGTTGCGCCGGCGCTGGCGCCCTCGGCATCGCAGACCGGTCTCGTCACGCTGAAGATCGGGATCGTCCAACCATCGACCTCGATCGATGTGAAGCTCGCGACGCTGCACCCTCCCGACCGCTCAGACACGCTGCAAGTCGCCAAGTACAAGCAGCGTCTCGATGCGTACTGGGAGCAGATGAAATCACTCACACGTCAGGCAGCCGAGGGGAAAGACCTGGTGCTTTGGCCCGAGACGGCTCGACCTGGAAGATTGTTCTTGGAAGAGGGGAGCGAAACACACGATCCGGAGATGGAAGCGATCGCTCGCGAAGTCGGCGTGCCGATCCTGTACGGCGCTGAGGTCGTTCGTGTTCGTGGCAACGAGGTGCTGGGTCTTTACAACGGCGCGGCGCTCGCGCATCCCGATGGGAGACCTGGGCAATGGTACGGAAAGCAGCGCCTGTTGCCCTTCGTCGAGGGCGTCCCGTTCGGCGACTGGTTTGGATACGATCCTGCTGCACGGGCACGCAGCCAGGATGGCAAGCCCAGCTACCTCACACTGCTCGGCAATTTCTCACGAGGTCCGGAGCCTACGATCTTTCTCGTCAAGCAAGCCAGGATCGGCGTGCTGGTTTGTTATGAGGGAATGTATCCGCCACTGGCTCGCGAGTATGCAATGCGCGGGGCCAACATGATCGTCGTGCTGACCAACGACATCTGGTGGGGGCGCAGCGTTTTCGCGCCATGGCACGCTCAAATGGTGACGGGACGCGCCAACGAAATGAACCTGCCGATCGTGCGGGCGGCCAACAGCGGTGTGAGCTCATACACCGACAACAACGGCGTGCAGCACGAACACAGCGACTTGATGTGGAGCGGCACGCTGCAAGTACAGGCCGAATTCGACCCTGGCCATCGGCCCACGTTCTATGCTCGGGTCGGCGACTGGCCGATCTGGATACTGGGATTGATGCTCGTCCTTGGCGGGGCGCGCTCCTTGGGCAGGCGGCAGCGCTAGAGGCTCGTGATGTGGTTGCAACGCGGTCAACGCATTTTCTATCCGATGTGCCGATGGGTCTGGAAGATGACCGTCCATGGTGCGGAGCATGTTCCAACCGAAGGTGGTCTGGTGCTGACGCCCAATCACACATCGTTTGCCGACCCCTGGTTCATCGCGATGATTTCGCCGCGCAAGCCGATTCGCTATTTGATCAACGAGGAGTCGTACAAGAAGTCTCGAGTCGGAAAGGTGATCTTCGACAGTCTCGGAGTCATCGGACAGGTGCGAAACCCAGCACTCACAATCTTCAGCGTGGTCGATTCGCTGGAGCGCGGCGAGGTGGTGGGGGTGTTTCCCGAAGGTCGCGTTTCGCACGACGGGCTGATGACTCGCTGTCAGCACGGCATCGGATGGATCGCCGCGTTGTCGGGGAAGCCGGTCGTGCCGACCGGCCTCAAGGGGATGTTCGAGGCGATGCCGCGAACGGCGAAGTTCCCGCGTCGCGCGATCGTGTCGCTGCACCTGGGCGCCCCGCTCAGCTTTGCTTCTGCTCCCGTACCTGATCCCAAGCCCGAACAAGTGCACGAGTTCTCATGCGCGGTGACCGAGTCGATCGCGCGCTTGTTGGGTCAGGAATCGCGACTCGATCAGATCTTGCCGGAGGCGCCGGCAGCCGATGTCCGTCCACTGCTGGAACGAGTTCGCCGCAAGCGCGCCAAGTCTGAATAAAAAAGGGGCGGCGCATCCGGATCGAGTTGCGCCGCCCGGTACTACTGAGGGAAGGAGTCTTCGTTAGCTGGAGGACGGCTGCGACATCGCGGCCGCGTGCAGGAAGCGTTCGAGCCGCCCGCGATCGGCATCGCTGAAGCGCTCGAATTCGAGCCCCAAGCCGGTGAGAGTCGATCCTTCCAATCCGCCGGCAAGGACGCGTCGCGTGACGCGCGCAACAACGTGCACTTCCTCGTTCACATCAGGAAGCGTGAAGCGCAGGCCGAGCCGCATTCCGTCGGGCAACAGATCGGAAGTTTCGACGAACAAACCGGAGTTCGACAGATCGCGGGACATTCCCAGGAGCTGCCCCTCAGGGCCGTCGAAGTAGATTTCGGTGTAGCAGTTGACGCGCGGCCGGCGCACGTAGCACCAGACGCGGTTGTTTCCCAAGCGATGCGCCTCGCGCAGCGCTTCGTCGGCGCGGCGCATCAACTCGCCCGGGTTGTCGCCATCGGCGGGGTAGCACGCGACACCAATGCTCACGGTCGCTCTGACTTCTACCCCGCTCGCGTGTGTACCCAACGAGAATCGTTCGACCATTGCGCGAATGCGGCCGCCAGCGGCTCGCGCATCACCGCGCCCTGTGCCTTCGAGCACGATCGCAAACTGGCCCTGCGCGGTGCGACCGATCGGATCGCTCATCCGCATCGATGCCTGCAAGATTCCGGCGATGCGCCGCACGAGATCGTTGTTAAGAAGACTCACGCGCGGTTGATTGGGCTCGGATGTCTGATCCAAATCGACCAGCAGTACCGAGAGCGGCTGGCCGGAGTTACGTGTGGCTTCGAAACTCGCCTTCAGCCTTTCGCGAAACAGATCGATGCCGGGCAAGCCGGTTACCGAGTCGTACCCTTCGGCCGCTGCTGGTTTGAGCGGCCCGTGCACTCGCGCCAACACGCGCTGCACTTCGATCACATAGCGATTCCCCTGTACACCCAAAGGGGACAGCATCGCTTCGACTTCGAGTTTGGTGCCGTCCTTGCGATTGATCATCAGCGTGGTTGCCGTGCTTTGCGGCACGCGCGGGAGGCGTCCCTCGTACAGCGGCATTGCGCGATACCGTCGCTGACCGTTCTCGTCGGGGTCCTCGTAGAGGCCGAGATCTTTCGGCTGACCTACAATCTCGAACGCATTCCAGCCGGTCATTCGCTCCATGTTGCGATCGAAGGCCAACAACGTGCCGCTGCCGTCGACGATGAAACTGCCGCCGGCGATTCGTCCATCGGAGCCAACCGCGGCATTGGGCATGAGTGAGGGAACAGGCGCTGGCGACGGGGGAGTCGTACCGCGTGCTTCACGCGTCGGTTCGGTGCGAGTCGAAAGGGAACCGCCGGACGTTTCTGCGCCCTTCGAAGGCGCGGGCCCAGCGGCACTAGGATTTTGGCGATCCCTCCACATCTTTGGCACTCCAAACGACAGCGCCATGACCTTGCCTCCGCAATCCCTTGTGGCTAGAACTTAGGCACGGCCGCGAACGGGGCCACACCAAATCGAAACAGGTGACCTATGTCCTGAGCCGACCCGCCCGCGTCGGCGTATCTTCCCGCGGCCATTTCGCTCGACCCATTCTGAGGACCCTGTGAACCGACCCCGCCTGATCGCCCTGTTTTCGCTTTTCATGCTGCTCGCGTCCGTGGCAAGCGCCGCTCCACTTCCCAACTCGCTGCGCGTCACGAAGACCGCAACCGGCGATCTGCGCTTGACCTGGCAGGCAGGCTCTGGCCCTTATGCGATCTACCGATCGCCCGATGCCAACGACGTGTTGCGACCGGCGTGGCTCAGCGGCCTCACACAGCAGTTGATCTACGAGGAACCGATCACGTTGGGGGGCGCTGAGGCGCGTTTCTACTTGGTCGATGCCGCGCTCCCCTGCGCACTCAGGAGCGACTGCGACAACCATCGCGTCTGCGACGGTGCCGAAACCTGCGACACCCGCACCCGTCGCTGCGCAGCCGGGGCCGGTTTGATTTGCAACGACGGCAATTCATGCACGACCGACCGTTGTAGTGAGCAGAGTGCCTCATGTGTGTTCACCAACGTCGTCTGCGAGGACGGAAATCCTTGCACACTCGATACCTGCCGCCCTGACATCGGCTGCTTTGCGTCCGTCGATCCGAACGCAGGCGTGGGGACGCCCTCGGCGCTTTCAGCACGCAGCTTGAGCGCGTTCCCGTTTGCGCAGTTCGTCGATGACTTCAACACCGGAAGCGCGGTGCAGGTGGCGGTCGATCCGGTGGCGCAGCCGTCGGTCGCGGGCCAAACCTGCGATGTGTATGTCTTGAACAAGCGCACCGCGGCGCAGTGGTGCAGCAACCTCCCGCTGCAAGATGTGCGTGGCGCGCCCGAGTCGCGCAGCTTCGTCGCCGGCACCGTGCAGGCCAACACCTTCGCGCTGAACAACAGCGCGACGCTCAGTGCAACGGATGGGAACAAGATCGGCCGGGGCTATGACGTGGTACTCGATTGCAACCGCAATGGCTTCTTGGACGCGGGCGAGTTGGTGGATGGACTTTCCGACGACGCCGGGTTCTACGTGGTTCGCGACCTGTCTGCGGCCGGAGCCCTGACGGTCGCACAGTTCGACGATCTTGGTCCCGAGTCGCCGCACTGCTCCGGCAGCGGCAACGACGACATGCGGATCTACTATCCGACCACGCTGAGCGACCCTCTGTTCACCGGCAAGTATCCGTTGGTCGTGATCAGCCACGGCAACGGACACTGCTACGACTGGTACGACTTTCTGGGGCAGCACCTCGCCTCGTACGGCTACATCGTGATGTCGCACGACAACAACACGCAGCCCGGCATCGAGACCGCATCTACCACCACGCTCACCTTCACCGATAAGATCCTGCTCAATCAAGCGACGCTGGGCGGCGGTGTGCTCAACGGGCACATCGACGGCACGCGGATCGCGTGGATCGGACACAGCCGAGGCGGCGAGGGGGTGGCGCGCGCATACGATCGATTGGTCGATGAGGGGTACACACCGCAACGCTACAGCGCCAAAGACATCGTGGTCATCAGCAGCATTGCACCGACCGACTTCTTGGGGCCGACGAAGTCCGACCCGCACAGCGCGCCGTATCACTTGATCTACGGATCGTCTGACGGCGACGTTTGCGGCTGTCCCAACGATTCGGTCACGCAGTCGTTTGGCGTATACGAGCGCGCGACCGGTCCGCGGCAGTCGACCTATCTGCACGGTGCCGATCACAACGACTTCAACTGCTGCGGATTCGATGACTTCGCCGGCCCTTCCGGGAGCGCGATCGGAAGGCCCGAAGCACAGCAGGTGCAGAAAGCGATACAACTGGCGTTGGTGGAGCAGTACACGAAGTCGTCGCCGATCCCGAAAGAGTTCTTCTGGCGTCAATGGGAAGAGTTCCGGCCGATCGGCGTCAGCGCCTCCACCGTGGTGGTTAGCGACCTTCGCGAGGGACCGGCGCGTCGCAGCTTCATCGTCGACGACTACCAAACCGAGACGAGCTTGGTAACCAGCAGCTCGGGGGGCGCGGTGACGTCCAACACCGATGCGCTGGCCGAGGCGCGCGAACGCGATACCGACGGACAGTACGCGTGGGCTGCCGGCGACGTGATGAACGGCATGGCCCGCGGACGCGATGCCGATGTTGGGCGCGGTGGTGTGTTCGAGTACACCAGCGGCGGCAGCACCTTCTACGAGCTGAGCGTGGTCGCGAGCCAGCGCGATTTCCGCGATGACGCGCTGCTATCGTTCCGTGCGGCGCAGATAACGCGTCACCCGCGCACGGTGGCGGCACTCGAAGACCTGACCTTCACCGTGACGTTGATCGACGCCGCCAACAACCGCAGCTCGATTCAAATCGGCACGTTTGGTGGCGGCATCGAGGAGCCGTATCAGCGCACCGGCTTCGGGGCCGGCAGCGGTTGGCAGAACGAATTCGAGGTGATTCGACTTCGCCTCACCGATTTTCAGCGTAACGGCATCAGCTTGGACCTGAGCGATGTTCGCGCGATCCGCTTCGAGTTTGGCAGCCTCTTTGGCTCGGCCGAGGGGCGAATCGCGCTCGATGACATCGAGTTGGTGAAGGAGTGATCGAATGATTCACCGCGTGCTGTTTGGCGCTGTATTGGCGGGAGCATTCTGTGCAACAGCGTTGGCCGAGACACCGTCGCTTCCATCGACACCTGTCGCCGTGACGCGTGTGCTGGTTGCGCGCTCGTTTACGGTGCAGACGCCGTTTCGATACGACTGGTCGGCCGACAAACCCGAGGTTCGCGAGGGGACCATGCTGGTGATCGAGTGCGACCCCGACTTGGTCCGCCCGCGCGAGACGTCCGAGCCGGTGTTGTTTGTCGGGCGTTTTCCAGCGCAGCGCGTCGCGCCGCAAGCGGGATCGAATCGCTTGGTGGTGTGGGTCCCCGCGCTTGTCGACCTGACCAGTGAACCGATCTGGTTTGGTACGCCAGGTTTGCCGGAGGCGGTCGATGCTTCTGCGATGCAGCGCGAGCGCGAGTTGGCGACGCGCTCGCAGATCAAACCGCTTTCACGCGATTCGGTAACGAGTGCATTGCGTGCGGGTGGCCCCGCCGCGACGTTCGCAACCAAGGTGGAGTTGTCGTGGGCGTTGGAAGACTGGGTGCAACGATACGCGACGCCTGCTGGACCGATCGGTCGTTAGAAGCGCCACGATCGGCCCGACTGTCTATCGCGTTCGCTGATGCGCTGCTTTGGCTTGCGCGCGCAACAGGTGAACCGCTCGTTCGGGCGGGAACCGCCGAAGATCGACCACGCGCCCCCAACGTCGACACTCGGTAGCTCGAGCGCGTCACGCAGAAAGGACCGAGTTGCTTATGGGTCCTTGCTGTCGATGATCGGGTGCGCGTCGATGATCATCCCAGCGACCGCGGCGAGTGCAGCGCACGCTTGCAGCGCCAGCATGAGCAGAGCCTGCAAGCAGTGACGTCGCCGCGTAAACGATCGCCGCGCTGGCTAGTCCAGGCGACATCTTCGCATCCTCGCGCTTTCGCTACGCCCTCACGACATCCGTGTCTGCAATCAAATCGTGCAGGCATCGCTGCGATGCCGAGAAGATCATCAACGGGTCGAGGAGATTGACCAAAAATCCGATGATCGGAATGAACCCAATTGCCGCAAATGGGAGCCAGCGCAGAAAGATCACCCTGAGCAAAGACACTCGACTGCCATTCGTCCTGACGATCTTGATCCTGAGAACTCGCTTGCCGATCGTCTGGCCATACTTGCTGATCCAGACAGCATTCCAGGTGAGGATCACGAGCGACGATCCGATGATCGCTACAAACATCAGGCCGATGGCTGTGTTTGTTTGCTCGTCGGGGTCCTCCAACCCGAATACCGGGACAATGAAGAAGGCCGCGCAAGCGCAAGCGAACGCCAAAACGGCTGCGAACACTCCGTCCAAGATCTTCGCCGCAAGTCTCGAGCCCCGGTCGGCCAGCTCGTGAGGGGGTAGTGCTGGATCGTCGAGCGCAGCGGCAGGTGGCCGGTATGGGCTGTACTCGGTCATCGCAAACTCCTCACGGGAACGTCGTCTGAGTCGATAAGTAATTCATCGATGCCGACGTGGCAACCGTTCATCAGCGGTCATCGGTGCGCCACCCCAAAGTGCTGTCTTGGGGTCGAGGGAAGTAGCGAGGCACCTTTGCCCTCGGTTCGCACACCAGGTCTGCGCCACTACTTGTGTGGCTCCAGGTGCTTTGCCACGGCCAACTCGCCAATCTGCTTGCCCATCGCCGTTCCGACTTCTGTCGAGTTGCGGTAATGCACGCCGTCGTAGATGCGCGCATTCGAAACCTCGTGCACGAAGTCATCGATGCTATTCCAGGTCCGGGCCGCGCCGGCCGCGGTAACACTGGTGGTTGTCAACGTCGGCACAGGTCCCGCTCCGATCTCGGCCCGCAAGACGGCGCCGACGGCACCGGCAACGATGCAGTGTGCGCAGGGGTATTCGGGGT
>CAZAHQ010000181.1:0-7748 GCA_964484415.1 uncultured Acidobacteriota bacterium
CCCATGCACAGCAGGCCGACCCGGACGCAGCCGCCATTTTCGGCGACGCTGAGTTCAAGAAGCAGTTTCTGGGAACGTATGGAATCCACCCCGACATCGAGCCCAAGCTGACCCCGGAAGAGCGTGCCACGCTGGAGAAGATCTACCCGCTCATCGCGTCCAATCCTGCACAGGCGATCGTCGAGTTGGAATTGGCGGCCAAACCTGATGCCACCGCGATGTTCGACTTCGTGTTGGGAAACCTCTATTTCCAGCGCGATGACGTGGCGAATGCCGGCAAGTGGTACGGCCTGGCGGTGCAGAAGCTCCCGAGCTATCGGCGCGCACACAAGAATCTCGGGCTGATCCAGATTCGCGACGGGAAGTACGAGCTGGCGATTCGCTCGTTCACCAAGATGATCGAACTCGGCGGCGGTGATGCGTTGTCGTATGGCCTGCTCGGCCACGCCTACGCCGCGAAGCAGGATTATCTGGCAGCTGAAGCGGCCTATCGCAATGCGCTGCTGTTGCAGCCCGACAATCCCGATTGGCGGCTCGGCTTGGCGCGCACCATTTTCAAGCAACAGAAGTTCGAGGAGGCAGCGGCACTGCTCAACGTGCTGTTGGAAAAAAACCCCGACAAAGCCGAGTTCTGGATGCTGCAAGCCAATGCCTACGTCGGCATGAAGCAACCGATGAAGGCCGCTGAGAACCTGGAGGTTGTCTACCGTCTCGGCAAAGCGACACCCGAGAGCCTCAGCCTCCTGGGCGATTTGTATGTCAACGAAGGTCAACTCGATCTGGCGGCCAATGCCTATGTGCGGGGCGTCGATGCGGGACTCGGCCAGTCGCCCTCCAGGGCGCTGCGCTCGGCGGAGGTCCTGTCCGCGCGTGGCGGTCTGCAGCAGGCAAAGGTCCTGTTGGACGCGATTGACCAAAAGCTCACCGCGCAGTCATCCGACGAAGATCGTCGCAAGTCGCTCAAGCTGCGCGCGCGGTTGGCGTTGGCTGACGGCGACGGGGTCGAAGCGGTCAAGGTAATGGAAGAGGTGGTAGCCCAAGATCCGCTCGACGGCGATGCGCTGATGTTGATCGGTGGGTACTACGCCAAACAAGGTGACGGCGATCGTGCGTTGATCTACTTCGAGCGTGCGGCCAACATCGAAGCGTTCGAGGGACAAGCCAAGGCTCGTCAAGGGCAGGTGCTGGTGCAGAAGGCGAAGTATGCAGAGGCGCTGCCGCTGTTGAAGCGTTCGCAGGAAATCAAACCGTCCGAGGAGATCGCCCGGTACATCGATCAGGTCGAACGTTTGGCTCGCGCCAAGCGCTAGCCGAGTCGACCCCCGCCGTTGGTCAGCGCTTCGCACAGCGCTCCCAACACGTCGGTGCCGGTCGAGGCGTCGAACCCTTGGAACATCGGTGATGGATTCAGTTCGAGAATGCGAAAACTGCCATCGGCGGCACCCTTCAAGTCCATCCCGGTGAATCGCAGCCCCAGTACTTCGGCCGCGCGTACGCAGATCGCCGTCTGTGCGCTGTCGATCTCGATCGCGGTCACGGCGGTTTCGTAGCCGCGATAATCGAGCTCGGTCGCATCGATCCGGTAGGCTGCGATCACGCGACCGTCGAGTACATAGACGCGCCGATTCTCGCCCGGTAACAGCTCTTGAAAACAGACGGCCGAACTCGACAACCGTTCCAGCCGCTCGGGCGCGAGGTCTTCAGGCTCGAGCGAACGCGTCGACGCGCCGCCACGGATCGGCTTGTAGATCAGTCTCCGATCGCGAGCGAAGTGGAGCACCGCTTCTGGGTCGTTGCTCCAGAGTGTCTCCGGTACCGGCAGGCCGGCGGCACCCAAACGCGCCATCTGCGCCGGCTTGCGTGTCGCCTCGGCGGCGATCGGGCCGTTGTAGATCGGCACATCCAGCGCTTCCCAACGCTGCATGAGCGACATCAACATCTCGGCCTTCTCGCGCAGCACGATCATGGTGCGGCGCCAGTTTTGGTTCATCGCATCGGTGAAGTCGACGCCGAATCCGATCGGCGACAAATACAAGGCCCTCAGATAGACAGCGCGCGGTCGGGGGACAGGCCGGCCATCGAGCGTGATGTCATCGAGCGCGATTCCAAACGTCAACCGCGCCTGCATCGGAAACCCAAGACTGTCGAAGGTCATGGTGTCGATCTGACGACGGTTCAGAGCCTCTGCGACAGCCTGGATATGTTCGTCGTCGGGAGCGCCGACCAAGACCACGGGGCCTGTCATTGTCTGCTCTTCGTATCGAGAGGAAGGCTCAGGCGCAGCAGCGCGGCGAGAACCTGCGGATGTTTCGTCAGCAACATGTCGAGATCCTCGATCGACCCTTCCCAGGGCCGTCCATGAAGAATCAGTGCCGGTGTGCCACGCGATAGCGATCGATGCAAGGTTGTGGCGGCGGTTACCGCCGCGTCCGCGACGCGCAAGTCGGGAACTGTGAGCTCTGCGGAACTGAGAGCAGCCTCAGCTCCCCCCTGATCGATGAGTGCAACGAACCGATTGAATTCAGCCTTGACCTGTTGAAAGAACGCCGGTGTGCCGGCGGCGGCGAGCGCCACGCACAACTGGCGATCGGCGGCACTCACCTGATCGCGCACCGGAAAGTGCAGCGCGACATGAACGAACGAGGCATGTCGCTCGACCAAGCGCTGGAGTTTATCGAACACAGGACCGCAGCTCGGGCACTGAGGATGGACCAGAAGGTCCAGGCGAAGTGGAGCCTGCGCATTCCCCACGATCACACAGCTGGGCTCCAAAGGGTGTGGAGCACGGGGGCGGCCCAACATTTCGGACAATGCGCCCCACGGCGTGGTGCCGACCCAGCCGAGCCGCGTGCGATGCGCGTGCGCTTCGATGCCGAGCGAGGCGAACGGAACCATCAGCCCGAGCGCACCGAGATACAACACGGCGTGTGCAATCGCCCACGGAAGGAGCGACGCGAGATCGCCGGAGAGGATCCACCACGTGACCAGTTGCGGTGCGCCGACGACCAATGCGGACAACACCCCCGCGTGTACCGCCATGCAGAGCGGGCAGAACCGTTTGAGTGGATAGATCTGGACCGCGATCAGATACAAAGACAGCGGGGCAGCAAACAGCGTCGCAAGTGTCGACCAGGCCAGTTGCGCCTGATGGAGGTTGGCAGGAATCAACGCGCCGGCGGCGTACAGCGCGACGGATGAAGCAGCAAACGCGTATCCAACCGCGGCTGTGTCAATCCCCGCCAGCGTGGCCCATCGCGAACTCAGGACCCCATCGCAATCGGCCCCGCTGCCCGGTTTGCAAAACCGATCGGAGAGTCGCGATCCGACCGCAGGTACACGGGTCACGCGACCACGCAACCACAACTCGCGTGCAATCGCCGTCGCAATCACCAACGCGATTGCCGCTACGGTGTGCAACGCGGCGATCGGCGTGCCGTCGCGACCGAGCGCGGCGCGAACGGGGCCTGCGATCGCGAGTGCTCCGACGGCGACGATCGCGAGGCGACGCGCGACTTCGCTGTAGCGCATCGAGAGATCGCCGCCACGCAACCAGTGGGCGCTGCGGCGCAGGAGCCCCATCCGCGGTGGCGCATGCGGGATGGCGGCAGTGCCGCGCTCAACGATCACCGCGACGCCGGTCCACCAGTGTGCGAAATCGCTGCGGGTGAATCGTACCGACTCGCCCGGTGAGCCCTCCTCGATCGTGACGCTTTGGTCGTCGCGTGCCATCAGCACGACAAAAGCGGCTTCTTGCATATGTGGATGCTGCAAATGGACGAGGCAGGGGAGCGGCAGCTCATCGAGTGTGTCGAGGTCGGCGCGAACGGCACGCGGCTGGCACTCGAAACGGCGAGTGACCTCGACGAGAGCCTTCAGTGACGCGGGATTCTCCTGCGAGAAGAAATGCTCGCGCACATCGCCGCTATCGGCGCGCTGACCGAGGCGCGGCAACAAGTTGACGAGCGCGGTGGCAGGGCTGCCGTCGTTGAAACCGGCTTCGAAGGGCATGGCTCCCGAAGAGTGACAGTGATGACTGAGTTACAGAAGGAGGGCCTGAGGCCGGATAGGTCTCAGGCCCGATAGATCGCCGCAATCAGATGATGTCGCAGCAGCCCGAACACTCACCCTCTTCGCAGCACGCCAAGGTCGTGGCCAAGCAGCACTTGCACGGGCCGCGCCTACCACCCTCGACGTTCTCCAACTCCTCGATGAACAGCTCACGCATTGTCTAACCCTCCCAGCGTAGCGGCACCGGCATGGTGCCAGCCGTGTTGACGACGGAAGGGTAGCCAGGCGGGCAGCGTCGGTCAATCGGTAGACGAGATATTCGTTCCCGACTGACCTTGAACCAGTCGCGCGTATTCACCTCGCTGGGCCAACAGCTCAGTGTGCCTTCCGCGCTCGACGATCGTCCCCGCCGACAGCACCAGGATCTGATCCGCATCGAGGATCGTGCTGAGGCGGTGTGCAATCACGATCCGCGTTGCTGACGACGCTGCCAGGGCCGCCATTACACGCGCCTCGGCCACCGTGTCGAGATCGCTGGTCGCCTCGTCGAACAGCACCAACCGCGGCTCGCGCACCAACGCGCGCGCGATCGCGATGCGTTGACGCTGCCCGCCCGAGAGCGAGCCGCCGCCCTCGGCGAGCACCGTTTCGTACCCCATCGGCAACTGCGTGATCTCCTGATGCACCGCGGCTGCCTGGGCGGCGCGAACCACGCGATCGAGATCGGCATCCGGTGCGGCGATTGCAATGTTGTCGCGGACCGAAGCCGACAACAGCCGCGTGTCCTGCGTCACCACACCGATTTGCCGGCGCACGGAGTCGAGGTCCAGCGTGTGCAGATCATGCCCGTCCAACCGCACGACCCCTTCGTGAGGGACGTACAACCCAACCAACAAGCGAGCCAAGGTCGACTTGCCCGCCCCGGACGCTCCGACGATCGCAACCTTCTGTCCCGGCTCGATGCGAAGCGACACGTGGTCGACCACGGGAGGATCGTCGCGTCGATACCGAAACGAAACGTTGTCGAGCTCGATCTGACCGATGAGCGTCGGTGCGCCGCGCACGGTGCCGGGCGCCTGCTCGACCGTTGCCGACAGTACATCGTCGATTCGCTCGATGTGGCTGCGCACTTCTTGCAATTGAAACGCGACAGCCACCAGCGAGGAGACCGGCTGCAGAAACGCGGCCGACAGCGCATTCACCGCCAACATCGTGCCGAGCGACAGACGCCCCGCCATCACCTCGTTCGCACCCAAGAGCAGGATCGTGATCGGTGCCAGCAAGCTGAGACCCGAGGTCAAGGCGCCAGCGATCGACCCTTGGCGTGCCCGCTGCAGCGAGGCGTTCAGCTCGTCCACGAATCGGTTCGACCATCGCTCCGCGACGGAAGTGGCTGCTCCCATCGCCTTGAGTGATTCGATCGATGTCAGCATCTCGACCAGCGACGCTTGGGCTCGTGACTGCAACTCCAGCTCGCGCGCCGCAAGCTCGCGCAGCGAGCGCCGGAAGATCAGAAACAGCAGCACCTGCAACATCGCCAGCCCGATCGCCGCCAGTCCGAGCCGCGGGCTGCTGACCAAGATCAGCATCAGATAAAGCAGCACCATCACGCCGTCCATCAGGCTCGAAAGCGCCGTCGATGTCAGCAGCGTGCGCAGCGTTCGGCTGCTCTCGAAGCGCGCCAACAGATCGCCCGACGGTCGCGTCAGAAAGAACGGCAACGGCAATCGTGTGAGCGTCTCGACGAACCCCAGCGACAGATCGGCATCGACTGCGGTGCGCAACCAGTTGAGCAACCAACTTCGCAGCAACAAAGTGAGCGTGTGGAACAGGGCGATGCACAACAAACCGGCCGCCAGCAGCACCAACAGATCAACCGCACCGAACGGGATCACACGATCGACCATCACGCCGACGAGCAGTGGCAACCCCAATCCCAAGAGTTGCAGTACGACGGTGAGCAGCACGGTGCGCCACAGCACCGGACGGTGAGTCGACAAACGCCGAAAGTACGACCAGAGCGGCCGTCGTTTCAGCGACTGCCGCTGAAACGTCTCACCTGGTTCGAACAACAGCGCGACGCCGGTGAACTGTTGGTGAACGTCTCGCCACACAACGCGTCGCGGCCCCGTCGCGGGATCGATGATCCGCACACCACCGCGCACCGCGCCATCGAACACGACGAAGTGATTGAACCCCCAATGCAACACGGCGCCGCGTGGCAAAGCGGCAAAGTCACTCGGTTCCAGCCGCACGCCGCGACCACGCAACCCAAGTCGGTTCGCCGCTTCCAGCAGTTGGCGCGCGTTGAGTCCGTCACGTGTGCCGCCCGCCGCTTCGATCACGCTGGCAAGTGTGGTCTCGTAACCATAGCCGCCCAGCACGCTGGCCAGGCAGGCGGCACCGCAATCGGACGACTCCAGTTGCGGTACGAAGGGAATTCGCGCGAGGCGCGGGGTGCTCATCGAGTGACTCGTTCGCGCAGGGCGGCCCACGCCGAGCGACGTCCCGCTTGGAACCAGACCTCGTGACAGACCGAGTCGCGATGATCGACAGCGCTGTGATCGTCAGCACCATGATCGACAGCGCCATGATCGACACCGTCGCGCTCGACAACGGCGCGCACCCACAACCCTGCCGGACTCTCCGGCCGCTCACCGCATGGCCACGCTGCTGTGGGCGCAACACTCGTACCGATGCTGTCGATCGTCAGCCAGCGTGGCGCCGATAACTCGCGTCGAACTGCCAGTCGATTCCCGACTTGCGGCTGCCCTGAGCCAGAGTTGTCGGGACCAAAGTGTGCGATAAGCGCCTGCGAGCCGTTCGGTTGCAGCATGAAAGCACCACGACCCACGCGATAGGTCGCAACGCTGCCGAAGACCATGAAGGCGGTCGACGCCAACACCAAAGCTGTCATCAACCAGGCGGTGGCGTGCAGCCACCAGCGCGGAAGCCGCAGCAGCGCCCCTGATTGACTGGTAGAGGCGAAGTGGCGCAACGCCTCCTCGCGAAACAGTTGGGAGGACGTCGCGCCTGATGTCGGCCGCGGGTCTTCGCCGCTCAATGGCCCTGCATCGTGTTCATCGCGGAGCCGGCACGAAACCAATCCAACTCCTCTGGCGTGAAGCTCTGGTTGCAACTGAGTGTGGTCTTGCGTCCATCGGCATGACTCACGATGACAGTGACAGGCTTGCCGGGCGCGAGGTCCTTCAGCCCGACGATCGCGAGGCGATCGTGGGAGCCGATGAGATCCCAATCGGCAGCGTTGGAGAAGCTGAGCGGCAAGATTCCTTGCTTCTTGAGGTTGGTCTCGTGAATCCGCGCGAAGCTCCTGGCGATCACTGCCTTGCAGCCAAGCAAACGCGGCGACATCGCGGCGTGCTCGCGTGAGCTCCCCTCGCCGTAGTTCTCATCGCCGATCGAAACCCAGCCCAGGCCGGCGGCCTTGTAGGCCCGCGCGTTTTGCGCCAGGTTGGCGGTGGCACCGCTCAGCACGTTGATTCCTGTGCCCGGTTCTGTTGTGAAGGCGTTGATCGCCCCGAGGAACATGTTGTCGCTGATCTTGTCGAGATGGCCGCGATACTTGAGCCACGGCCCGGCGGGCGAGATGTGATCGGTGGTGCATTTGCCGCGCGCTTTGAGCAGCACCGCGAGTCCTTCGAAGTCGCGCCCGTCCCAGGCGGCAAACGGTTCGAGCAATTGCAATCGATCGCTGGTCGGCGACACCGCAATCGCGATCG
>CAZAHQ010000182.1:0-7723 GCA_964484415.1 uncultured Acidobacteriota bacterium
ATCGTCGCTCGATTTCAACGCTCGCCGACGCCCGCTCGAATTACTTCAAGCGCGCCTGCATGAGTTGGAACCGATGACCGTGTTGTTTTATCCAGTCTCTCGCATTGCGGTCCGACGCGATCTGCTCGGCGTCCGCGGCTGTCCCTTGTTCTGGGAGTCGCGGCCAGGCGTCGCCGCTTGGCATTGGGCCACAGCGCCGTGAGCCGTTCACTGCTGCGCCGATTTGCGTCAGGCGTGGTCACGCTGTTGCTTTTGACCTTCGCGACCTTTGCGGCGATCTCGATCGTGCCGGGCGATCAACTCACGGCGGTGATTCAAGCCGAAGGGCGTGGCGTGATCCGCGACGCCGAGAGAACGCGACTGCTCTCCGAATTCGGTATGGATCGTCCGTGGCTCGTGCGCTACGGAATCTGGGTCAAACATGTGATTCAAGGCGATCTCGGGACGTCGTGGCGCTCAGGCCGCGCCGTACGCTCCGAAATGAGGGCGCGACTCGGGGCCACGCTCCAACTCAATCTCGCCGCACTCGCGCTGCTCGTGATCAGTGGTTTGCCGTTGGGATGGTACGCCGCGCGCCACGCCGGGCAATGGCCCGATCACAGCCTCAGCATCGCGTTGTTGATCTTGTACGCAGCCCCTGGATTTTGGCTCGCGCTGTTGTTGCAGCAAGCCTTCGCCGTCCACTGGCATCTCGTTCCGCTTTTCGGCTACTCCAAGTTCGCCGTCGATTCCGTCGCATGGCTGCAGCACCTCATGCTTCCGTCGGTCTGCTTGGCCCTCCATGGACTGTCGTTTCTGACACGCTTCGTTCGTGCGAACGCTTTGAGCGGGCTTACGTCTGCGGCGCATCGTACGGGGCGCGCAGCCGGGATCTCGTCGTCACGCCTGTTCGTTCAGCACGCTGTTCGCCCTTCGTTGCTGCCACTGGCAACCTGGTTGGGTTGGGTCGTCCCCGGCTTGATCACAGGCTCTGTCTTGATCGAGTGGATTTTTGCATGGCCGGGGCTGGGAAATTTCTACGTCGACAGCTTGGTCGACCGCGATGTTCCCTGCGTTTTGGGACTGACATTGTTGGGTGGTGTCGCGACACTCTTGGGGAGTTGGCTGGCGGATCAGCTCTCGACTCTGAGTGATCGGCGCGCCGAGCTCGACACGACACATCGCCGAGACGCCCGATGACACGCCGCGAACTCTCGCTGTGGTTGGGGTGCGGCTTGCTGAGCGTCGTTCTGCTCGCGGTGTTGATCGTTCCGTGGCAACAGTCGCCAGATGCGATCCGTCTCGAGCAGGTGTTTCGAGCCCCGAGTTCGCTGCACTGGTTCGGCACCGATAGTTTGGGGCGCGATATATGGAGTCGGTTGCTGCTCGGTGGGCGCAGCAGTTTGCTCACCAGCCTCACCGCCGTGGTCGCGGCAGGGGCGCTCGGACTCGTATTCGGAACGTGGGCCGCAGCCTCCTCGGCGTGGATCGATGCGGCTCTCTCGCGACTTGCTGATGCGGTGAACAGTTTTCCTGCGCTGTTGGCCGCGTTGGTCGTCGGCTCGATCGCGCGCGGAGTGGTCGCCACCGGGAGCACTGAACTCGTGATCGGAATCACGATCGGTGCTGTCTCGTGGCCAGCGTTGTATCGATTGCTGCGCGCGGAGGCGGCGCGACTGAGGAGCACGGAACGATTCGCCGCGGCGATCGCGGCGGGGCGCACGCGAATCTCGGCGATTCGGGTTCACGTCCTGCCCGAGGCAGCCTTGCCGTGCCTCGTCCCTGCGGCGTTTCTCGCATCGGGAGCCTTGGTCGTCGATGCTGCCCTCGGATTCTTGGGATTGGGACTTCCAGCACCCGCCCCCTCGTGGGGGAACATGTTGGGCGAGGCGTTCGGAAGTCCGGGGCGCCCATGGTGGATGATCGCCGCGCCAGGTGCCGCCATCTTCACGTCGAGTCTTGCGTTTGCGCTGATTGGCGACGGATTTCGCACCCGACTGAGTCGACGTGGCGGAGACTGACAAATCGATCGCTGTGCCACGCGGCCCGATCATCGCGATTGGGGCCGCTGTCTTGATTGTCACGGCGACGCTTCTGTTTCTCGTTCGGCCTGTCCGAATCCAGGGTGAAAGCATGATCCCGACGCTCGCCCCTGGAGATGTGGTCTTGGTCTGGATCGGGCCGGGCACCGCAGGTCGCGCCACTGTCGGATCGGTGGTGATCGCGCGCGTTCCGAGCGAGAACGGCGTCGGCGAGGAATTGGTGGTGAAACGCGTCGCTGCAATCGAGGCGACCGGTGATACCAATCGTTGGGTCATCGTGGGAGACAACGCGCGCGCGAGTCGCGACAGCCACAGCTATGGACCGGTGCCGGCCGCGCGCCTTGTCGGCGTGGTTTGGTTTCGGGTCTATCGCACTCCGGGACGCGTGCCGTCCCACGCCGCGGGAAGCCTCTGACGACTGGCTGGTGACTGGTAACCATCTGGGTCGACGTGGACCGTCGAGAACCCAGCGTTCTTTACCGACGCCACGATCGCGCTCAACCGCCCCGGGTTTCGCATCACCTCGGCCAGTTCTTCGGGCCCGAGTTCCAGAATTGCGTTGCGACCTCGATCGCGAACGCGAACGACGCGCACTCCCAATGCAACGACTGCCGCCTCGGCTCGATCGACACGCTGGAGCGACGCGCGATCGATCGGCGTGCCGGTGGCGATCCGTGAGCTCAAGCACGCCGAGGCCGGCTTGTCCCAAACAGGAAGCCCCAACCGGTGTGCGACGCGACGCACGTCATCCTTCGTAAAGCCGGCGTCGAGTAGCGGGGCGGTGATCCCACCGGTCGCCGCGGCTCGCATCCCTGGGCGGTCGTCGGCAAGATCGTCAACGATCGCGCCGTACATCATGACGGCGCGCTCGCGCTCGGCGATCGGAACCAACGCTCGCACCAACGACGAACGGCACCAGTAGCAACGGTCCTTGCCGTTCGCCAGATAACGTGGATCTTCGAACTCATCGGTTGTCGCCAACTCGAGCCGGGCACCGAACCGCGCGGCAAGGTCGATCGCATCTTTTCGATCTCGCTCGGGCAACGAGGCGCCGACCGCCATCACACCCAACGCTCCGGACCCGAGTTCCTCGACCGCCAGCCGCAGGAGCAATGCGCTATCGACGCCCCCTGAAAACGCGACCACCGCCCGTGCAACGGTTCGGATTTGCTCGCGGACCCGCGACTCCTTCTGCTCGACGTGACGGATGACCGCGCTGTGGTCCGGCTTCGATTCGAACGTCATGGGGGAAGTCTAGACTCCGATCCGCAGGCGATCCCAATCGAATCGCATAGGTGCTGTGCGGATCGGGTCGACTCGCTCGGTGCGTGCCCAAAGCCGCAGATTCGTATTTCGAGCAACCCTGCATGGAAGCAGCCAAAGCGTGCATCTGCTCTGCATTTGGAGCCGCCCATGCGATCGTCTCGACCGTCAACATTCGTCTTGACGCGTGGGGACCATCAGCGTAGTTTCCCGCCGGCTCATCTTCTGCCCGACGTGTCGCTCTCTCTCCCGGAGGGCAACGCCGCGGTCAGACAGCTGGATCCGCAATTGTTTTCAAGGGTTCGTGGGGGTCCGCCCCGTGGCACGGGTGGACCGAAGAATCGCGGTTTTCTCCTGGAGGAGGAGGTCATGCAAGAACGCTTGGCTCGTTCGCAGTGGGTGATAAACATCCTCTGCGCGGGGGCGCTGCTGGCGGCACCGGTACTCGCATTCGCGGGATCGGCCCCGGCACCCCTCGGTAAGTCGACGCCTGTCTCGACGATGAAGTCGGGTGGGACGCTCGACGAGAACCCCGCGCCTCCCAAAACTGTTCCGTCCTATCCCCGGACGGTCGCTTGGTGGCCATTCACCAGCGGCCCGTACTACGGGGCGGTCGACAGCCGTCACGATCGCGACAATGACGTGATCTACACGGTGGTCGGCTCGTTCAAGGCGGGTCAGTCTCTGCCCATTCCGGCAGAGTTGACGGTGGCAGCGGATCCGGCCAAATATGGCCGGCTTTCGCAGTACTTCTTGGTACAACTCCGGCCGTCGGCGCTCGAAACCGACTTCTGGGGCACGCTCACCTCGATGGGCGCCAGCATCGTCGAGCAGGTTCCGGTCAACGCGCTCGTTGTGCGCGCCAACGCCGCGACCTTCTCGCTGCTGAACAGCTCACCGCTGGTGCAGCACATCGAGCCGTATCAACCCGCCTACAAGTTGCATCCGGGCATCGGTTCGATGCCGCAAGTCTCACCGGAAGCGGCGGCCTCCCCGATCTTCACCTTGGGGGTCCGTGTCTTCCCCGGCGAGCCGGTCAATGACGTGCTCGCAGCGGCGCGCAAGCTTGGCGTCGAGGTTGTGACGGCGGTCCCGGGCGTCGACTCGAACAACCCTGGTTGGGTCACCTTGCGCGCGCACGCGTCGCTGGTGAGCCGCCTGGCGATGATCGAGGGTGTCGCGCTGATCTCCGAAGAAAACCCCATCAAACTGATGAGCACCCGCGGCGCACTGTTCATGCAGAGCGAGGCCGCATCCAGAGGCGACTTCCCCTATTGGAAGGCGGGCCTGGACGGCGACAACGTTATTGTGCAGGGCACCGACTCCGGGCTTTCGGTCGATGCCGGCGACATGACCGACACATCGGCAAGCTCCGGTTGGACGGGCGGCGGCGGCGGCGCGGGATGTAATGTTCTGGCCGACCACCGCAAGATCCGCTGCTATCGCGTCGCCAGTGACTACGGCGGTGCCGGCGATTTCCAAAGCTGTGACAGCGGCTCAACTGGCGGTTTCGCTCACGGGCAGTTGACGTCGGGCCTCATGATTGGAAACGGTACCCGTGGCACCGTCCCGGCCTCCACGGCACCGTCACCAACCGACAGCCCCGACTCCACCTACGTTCGTGCCTATGGCGGGTCGGGCTGGTTCCAAGATGTCGACCGCGATGGCTTTTTCAATGAGATCAATGACAACGGTTTCGACGGCATTGCCAAGGGCGGTCGGGTCGTTTTCGTTGACGCCAACGCGAGTTGCCCCGAGTCGGTCTTCTCGGGCGTGAATGTGGGTAATTTGCAGACCACGATCGAGAACACCTGGGACAGCTACGACGCAGCGATCCACAACTTCTCGTTCGGTTCCGATGCGTCGACTTCAACCGGTGCCATTTACGGCAGCGGTGCCAGTCAAATCGATACGGCGCTCATCAACAAGCCGATCAACTTCGTCGCGATCTCCGCCGGTAATGCTGGTGTCGACGAAGGTCAGTCGGGCGCCATCGGTAACATCGGTAACGAAGCAAGCTGCAAGAACTGTGTCTCCGTCGGCGCTAGCAACGGCATCGGCGGGATCTGGGGCTTCAGCTCGCACGGTCCGGCGCAAAACTCCCCGAACAACAACAAGCGCGTCGCTCCTGTGCTAATGGGTGAAGGCGTCGACGACGGTTGTCGCGCCGAAGAAGGCACCGGTAATCCTGAGAATCAGACCGGCGCGTCCACCTGCTTCTTCCAGCAGAGCAGCGGTACGTCGTTCTCTGCGCCGAACATCGCGGGGGCTGCAGCGGTCATTCGCGAGTACTTCGCGAACGGCTTCTACCCGGATGGAAGCGACAAGAACTCCACCAACAACGCCGACAAGGTCGCTGCGGTCTCCAACCGCATGCTCAAGGCGTTGATGATCGTCGGGACACGGCCGATGACCGGCTCCACGGGTCCGTTCCGTCAGACCCGGTTCAACAACGTGTGGGGTTACGGTCAGTTCCTTCTGACCCGTGCCCTGCCGCTCGCCGACGCCCCTCAGACCGTTCCAGGTCTGGTGGTCTGCGACGACCCGGGCAACATCGATAAGGTCGCCGGCAACGATGGCGTCTGCAGCCTCAGCGGTCTCGGAACCATCAGCACCACGGTCGGTGAAACGCAAACCTCCGACTTCCAAGTGCTCGATGCCAAGACCGACCTCGGCGTGGCGGTCGTTTGGGACGATCCCAGCGGCGCCAACTTGGTCAACGACCTCGATGTCGAGGTCTGGTACTGCGGTGCCAACCAAACCTGCTCGGCAACATCCACACCGGATGTCGACGATCGCGTCTTCCAAGGGAACAACTTCAGCGAAGACTACGACCGCGATGGAACGACCTTCGACGACCTCGATGCCGACGCGTCGATCGACGGTTACTACTACTCGATCTCCACCAAGCGGATCACCGATGCCGGTAAAGTACCGGCCAACTGGCGTGACTCGGCCAACAACTCGGAAGCCGTGTTCATTCCAATCTTCAACAACGCCCCTGACCGCAACGCTAACGGCGTCCCCGACATCGATGCACTGTCCGACGATGCCTTGGGTGTGGTCAATCCGAAGACCGGTAAGTGGCAGGTTCGTATCATCCGCCGTTCGGGCACCACGAACAGCCTCAAGTACGCGGTAGCGATTGCCGGTCCGGTAACGGCTGGCTCGTCGGCTCGCTTCGACGCCAACCCCATCTCCTGCAACGGTGATGTGGGCGTGGTCGTGGCGGAAATTGCCGACGCGGGTGACACCGCGTGCCCGAACCCGGCAACCTGTCCCGCGAGTACCATCGCAAGCCGTACGGTGGTCGACGTGTTGAACACCTCTGACGTGGTGGTCGACACTCAGAACGGGCTCACGTTCACGCAAGCCCTGAGCGGTGCGACACAACTGTTCCGCTACGAATCCAACCAACTCCCGCTGACGTCGACAGGCACCGCCGCCAACAACGATGGCGTGCTCAACGTCAACAACGGTTTCAAGCTGCGCGTGACCTACACCGATCAACCCGGTGCCAAGACACGCACGGCGACAGCCCTGGTGGACTGCCAGCCCGACTTGGTGTTGCTGCGCTCGTTCATCCTGGGACTCGATTCGTTCATCGACCTGTCCGATGGCTGCGACCTTGACCGCTACCTCGACGCCGGCGAAGTCTTTACGCTGTCGATCGATTACTACAACGCGGATCTCGGCGACCTGCTCGATGCAACCATCGGTCTGAAGGCAGTCGTTCCGGACGGCGACAACAGCACCGACGAATGCCGCATCAACAACGCCGCGAGTACCAACCTCACGATTCTGGACGGGTCCCGCAACATGGGTCGAATCCCCGGCCAGTTCTTCGAGAGCACGGCCTTCTCGCTGCGCGTCAACGGTACTCCGGCTCCTCGCACCGCAGTCGACCTGGTCTTCTCACTGGCAGGCACCAAGACGGGCCAAGCGGTACAGGACTGCGTCGGTGTCTCGGTGCTGTTGCAGGCCGACGACGAGAAGCACGAGTTCATCACCGACTGCCCGACCGGTTGCACCCTCAACTACGACCGAAACAACGACGAGAAGAACGAGAACAAGATCGCACGCAACCCGTTCGATGTGTTCGACATCGCTCGTCGTGGCTTGGATGAAACTTCGGTCGTGTTCGAGAGCATGATTCCGAACAACAACGCCAGCGGTTGCGCCAATTGCGGCAATCCTGGATTTGCAGGTGTGTGGGACTTCGACGCCAACGACGAAGGATTCCGCTCCGGTATCAGTGCTCAGTCCAAGCTGTCGACAACGTCGTTGCCGATCAGCAACTGGGGTGAGGACAAGAACTGGAACGGCGTGCTCGACGCTGGTGAAGATCAGAACTCCAACGGCGCACTCAACCAGAACTGGGCGCTTGGCGGTGGCTGCGGCTTCATGACCGCCAACGGCACCAGCCGCGGGGTCTGGCA
>CAZAHQ010000183.1:0-7708 GCA_964484415.1 uncultured Acidobacteriota bacterium
CGCCACGCGATCGATCACCAGCACCGTCACCAGCGTCATCGCGCCGCCCGAGACGATTGACACGGTAGTCCCGACGGCAGCCGATGCGAACAGCCCCGCGAGCAACCCGGCCTCCAATTCGCCGAGTTGTGGTCCGCCTTGAAAGAAGATCATGTTGATCGATGTCATCCGTCCGCGCAGTGCATCCGGTGTGAGCAGTTGCCTCAACGTCTGCCGGATCACGGTCGAGATCACATCGGCCAGACCCGACAACGCCAGCGCCAATAGCGTGAGCCAGAAACTGCGCGACAAGCCGACCACGATCGTCGCGCATCCATAAAAGGCCACCGCCCCTAGCAAGATCGGGCCTTGTCGTTTGGGCAAGATCCGCACGCTGGTATACAAAGACCCGAGCAACGCACCGACCGCCGGCGCCGCCGCCAAGAATCCATAACCGCGCGCGCCGACTCCCAAGATCTGATCGGCCACGATCGGTAGAAGCAACAAAGACCCGGCCCAGAACGTGGCGAAAAAATCGAGCGCCATAGTGGCGATCATGATCGGCGTGCTGAACACGAACTGCAGTCCCTCGCGAAGACTGGCGAAGAACGCAGGATGTTCACCATCGCGCGGCTCGACGGTGCCGGCCGTACGTATCGTCGCGACGGCAATCAGCACGCCGAGGAATGAAAGCGCGTTCAGCGCGTAGATGATGGCGAGCGAATCGCGTCCTGCAAAGTGTCCGCGACTCGTTCCCGCCAGCAACAGCCCCGACAACGCAGGCCCGGCGATCGTCGCGAAGTTGAAGGCGCTGAGATTCAGACTCAGCGCACCCGAGAGTTCCTTGGCAGGAACCAGTCTCGGCACCAGCGCCTGTCGCGCCGGGTTATCGAAGGCCGAGGCGGCGGCGGCGACAGCGTTGACCGCATAGACCAACCAAAGCGTGTCGTGACTCTTCCAGGTGGCCCACGCCAAACCGCAGGCCAATAGCGCCAGCACGCTTTGCGCCGCGAAGATCACACGCTTTCGATCATGCCGATCGGCGACGATCCCACCCCAGAGAGAAAACAGTATCAGGGGCGCCACGCGCGTGAGACCGATCATCCCCAAGGCCCACGGCGAGCCGCTCAACAAGTAGACGTGCCAGTTGATGGCCGCCACCTGCATTTGTGTACCGATCAGCGATACGCCCTGCGAGAGCGCCAGATGCCGATAGTCTCGGTGCCGCAGCGCGCGATAGGGGGCGTCCTCACTCATCCGGCGAGCATCTTCTCGCGTCGCTCCGCGCGCGCAAACGCCAGCGCGACGAATGCGGTCACCGCTAGGCCCATGAAGATCCGGTTCTGAACGGTCCAGGTGAAGACATCGGCAGGATCGACTTCGTTGCGACGCGTCAGCATCAGCGGGTTCCAGAACGGTGAGATTCTCAGTTGCATGTCTCCGAACCCGGTAAACAAACCGTTGAGGAACAGCACCGCAAGCGTGACCAGGACGCCGGTCACCTCGCTGCGTGTCACCGCCGACAGCCCGGTGGCCAACACGAGATAGACCAACGCAGCCTGATAGGCACCGTAAACCGCGCTGAACGGCACCGCGGTGAGGAACAACCAGGTCACCGGAACGAGCAGCGCCAACGCGATTGCCAACCAGAACGCAGCCGACAGCAGTTTCGCTGTCCAGATACGCTGCGCGCCACCAGGCACCGTGTACGCAATCTCGAGTGTGCGTCGATCGGCCTCACCCGCAATCACGCGAGCGCCGAGCGCGATCGCCAATACAACCAAGGGAGTCGCCATCACACCCTGGGCATCGTGTGGCGCATAAGCGCGAGCCCCTTGGCCGAAGGCTTGCGTCAGGATCAGCACCAAGGGCCAAACCAATGGCGCCAACGGGACGATCCAGTACATCCTTCCACCGGAAATGCGCGTGGCGAGTCGCGCCAGCGCGATGGTCTGCACGACCCGCTGCCAGATCTGTCTCACGTGGTCGCCCTCTCACGCGAGTTCGAGCCGACCAGCATGAGATAACCGTCCTCTAGGCTCGCATCGGTCAGCACAGCGGCCGGATGCGGCGCCGTCGCGCACAACACCCGTAGCTTCGATCCACCCTCCTGGAGCGGCAGCAGATCGGAAACGAGCGCACCAGGTACGAGTTCCGCCTCACTCTCCAATGGACCGAGGCGCACGTCCCACACCTTCCCATCGGCGGCGCTTGCCAGATCGGCGGGCGCACCGTCGAACACGATCTTGCCGCGAGCAAAGACGATCACGCGCTCGCAAGCGACCGCGACATCCTCGACAACATGTGTCGAAAACAACACGATCCGACCGGCCGCCAAGCGCGACAGCAGGTTGCGGAAGCGAATCCGTTCGCGCGGGTCCAGGCCGACCGTCGGCTCATCCACGATGATCACCGAGGGCAAGCGCAACAGCGTGCGCGCCACGGCTACGCGTTGCCGCATGCCGCCCGAGAAGCTGCCGATCTTCTCGTCGGCACGCGCGCCAAGACCGACATCGACCAAGAGTTGTTCGACACGTTCGTGACGTACGCGCGCATCGCCGACCTCGTAGAGCAGTCCCCAGTACTCGAGGTACTGCCGCGCGGTCAATTCATTGGGCAGGCCGAAGTCTTGCGGAAGATATCCAACCCAACGGGCCAGCACTTTCTGGATTTTGAAGAGGCGCACGCCTCCCAGTTCGACCACTCCGCGCGTCGGCTCGAGGATCCCGGCGAGGATTCGCAGCAACGTGGTCTTGCCGGCACCGTTCGGACCGAGGATGCCGATCATCCCGCGCTGCGCCTCGAACTCGGCGCCGGCCAGCGCATGCACGGTGCGCAGCGGCATGTCGAACGCCAGCCACTTTTGACAGCCACGACGCCATGCCGTGCGCAGTCGAGCAACCGTTCCGACGCCCGACACTTGACTCAACCGCCCCGCCTCGGCACGCAACACAGTGCGTCGTCCCCACTGCACCACGAAGATCATCAGGCCCGAAAGCGCCAACCAAAAGTGATCTCGCCAATCGCGATCCAGCGTCAACCACCAAGGCACCGGCCAGGCGAGCCACCAGAGCGCCAGGCTCGCACGATTCTCCCAGCCTCCGGGCGTCGTCTTTCCCAGCGCGTCGGCCTGCCCGCGAGCGCGTCGCAAGGCCTTCAACAGCAACGCGAGCGATCCGATCGCAAGTGTCAACCAGCAAACACCCCAAAAGCCGCTTCGAACATTCCACGCCAGATAACCGGACGCCAAAGCAGCGAGTGCGTAGGCCGGCAGGACCGCGCGCGCATCGCGGCGATCGAACGGCGTACCGCCCCTCGACAAGACGCGCCGCGCAAACAGATCGGAGACGCGCCATGCGTAGCCGATGGGACCGGGTTGCCCGTACACCTTGTGGAGGAACCGAACCGTCAGTTGCGGAGCACTCGTGCCCGCTTGCACTGGCTCGGGGGCCGCGGGAAGAAACCACAGCGCGGCGCCGCCCAGCAACACGCCGCCGGTGAACAGCGTGGTGAGCACGCGCCAGGTCATCGAGTCGATCAGGCCAGAAACAAACAACGGGGTCACACACAGCGTGGTTGCCAATCCCCACACCAACACGACCCACGGCCCCAACCGCCCGAACAAGCGATCGAGTTTGGCGGCGAGCGTGTAGCCGATCGGAATCACCAACAGCGTGAGGATGGTCGATGCCATCAGCCCGCCGATCACCACGGTCGCGAACGGTGGCCAGATCTCGTTCTCCTGACCAGTCACGAGCGCCAACGGCCACAATCCCGCCAGCGTCGTCGCGGTCGTCATCAGCACGGGGCGGGTGCGTTCGCGCACCGCAGCCAGTGCTGCGGCGCCGGCGGTGACGTGTCCACCTCGCATCCGATCTTGCATGCGATCGACCAACAGAATCGCGGGGTTCACGGTGAGGCCGAGCAGCGCGACCACGCCAACCGTGCCCATCGGATCGAGCGGCAACCCATTCAACAACAGACCTGTGGTGGCGCCGATGATCGTGAGCGGCAACGCCAGCAGCACCACCACCGGCATCACCAACGATTCGAAGGTGACTGCAAGCACCGCAAACAACAACAGCACGATCGGCACCAGGAGTTTCTTGATGAGACTGGTCGACGTGTCGTTGCTAGGCGGTTCGACGGTGTATCCGGCGGGCCGCTCGACGGTGCGCAACTCTTGCTTGATCCGCTCCTCGAGCGCCACGCGCGCTGGACCGGTGGACGGCGCACTGCCGCTGAATCGGTAGGAGACGCGCACCTCACGACGGCTATCGTGATGCTCGATCACGGCCGGCGGCGGCATGCGCCGCACATCGGCCACCGCATCCAAGGGGAGTACGCCGGCGCGCGTTGCCAGTTGCAACTGCGCGAGTGTCCGCATCGCCGGAGTCTCCTTCTTCTCCTCCCGCCGGCGCAGCACCAGCGGAATCTCTCTTCCATCCGGCTGCGTGAAACCGACACGTAGTTCGACTCCTTCGCGCCGCACGCTGCTCAACTCGGGCAGAACCTCATCGGCGGTCAGGCCATAACCGTGCATCGTTTGCGCGCGCGGTGTAACCACCAATTCATCCAACCCTTCGCGTCCTGCGATCGTGGCGCTCGCAATCTCGCTGATCGACGTGAGACGGCTGCGAATATCCTCGGCCAGCAACCGCAGTCGCGCGGCGTCCGGCCCCGAGAGTTTGACCTCCGCCGCTCCGCCACCCAAAAGCGCCGCTGCGCCGCCGCCGCCTCCGTTGCCCTCGCCCTGGCCGCCATCGGCAGCCAACGTGTCGAGTTGGATACCGCGCCGAGCATTCGCCGCCGCCTCACGCAGGCGACGTCGCACCGTCTCGGCGTCGACTTCGGGTGGCCGTTCGTCTTTGTCGGCGAGTCGAACGGTGACGGTGCCGCCGGTCTCCTGCACCATCGCCTCGACCTGGGTCACGCCCTTCACTTGCTGGGCTGCATATTCCAAACGCGAGAATGAGTCGGTGGCGGACTGGAGCGAGTTGCCCGATGGCAACCTGACGTTGAGTCGAATCTCGGTTGCTTCCGGTGGCTCCCCTGCCGCACCACCCTGCAGCATCGGCGCTACGAACAGTGTGGCAAACACGCATGCGATCGTCACCGACGTCAGCCAACCGGCAGGGCGGCGCAACGCAACGGTGATCAATCCGGTGAACAGCTCACGCGCACGATCGGGAGGGCGCATTCCCGCCAACCGCGCGCGGCGCAACAACGACTCGCGAACGGCCCGGGTCGCTGCCGGCGCCGCAAGCCAGCGTGTCAACAACGGCACCAGCCCCACCGCTACCAGCAACGAGGCGAGCTGCGGTAGCACCACGGCCAACGCCAAGATTTTCACCAGCGACTGCAGCGTGGCATTGCCTAGATCGACGAACATCAGGGGCAGAAACACGATCGCGTTGGTGACCGTCGACGCCAGAATCGCGCGCACAGTGCGCCGCAATCCCTCATCGATGGCGTGATCGGCCGAAGCCCCGCGCTCCAAGCGACGCTGCACCGCCTCGTACACCACGATGCTGTTGTCGACCAGCATCCCGACCGCCACCGCTAGCCCGAAGAGTGTGATCAGGTTGAGCGTTTGACCCACCAAGAGCAGCGCGCCCAGCGCGATGAGCAAACTCACCGGCACCGCGATCGCAACAACCAACACAGCGCGTACCTGGCGCAGGAACAAGAACAACACGACCAACGAGATCAGAAACCCAGACCCCGCCAACGACTTCAATCGTTCGAGTTGGTCCTCGATCAACTGCGCGAAATCGGTCGCAACCGTCAACTCGATTCCAAGCGGCTTGAACTCATCGTTCAACGCAGCGATGCGAGCCCGTAGATCACGTCCCAACCGCACCAGATTCTCGCCTTGCTCTTGGAAGATCAGCACCGCGAGCGCCGGCTTTCCGTTCACGCGGTACGCGCTGTCGCGGCGAGCGGCGCCGAAGTCGATGGTGGCCACGTGCGACAGCTTCACGGCGCTGCGCACACTGACCCGTAGCTCGCCGAGCGACACCAGCCCCTGCGGGCGACCATCGACGATCACAGCCGTTTGGCCTCGATCATCATGGGCATTGCCAACGAATCGCAGGCGGGTGACGCTGCGCGCCAGCGAGGCGGCCACCTCACCGGGCGTTACACCGAGCGCCGCCATCCGATCGGGATCGAGTGTGACCTTGGCCTCGCGCGGCGATCCGCCCATCACGAAGGCGCGCGCGACACCCGGCACTCCCGCCAGGCGCGGCTCGATCCGCTCGTCGACGAAATCGGCGAGTGCGTCGACGTCGTCGCCACCGCCGACGTTGAGCACCATCGCGAAACGCCCGAACTCGTCGAGGTTCTGCGAGCTCACCTCGACGAAGCCGCCGCGCGGTTGTTGGCGTGACAGGTCGGAGGCGATGCGACGCAGGTCGAGTTCGCGGGTCTTGACGTCGACGCCGGTCTTGAAGGTCACGCGCAGGTTGCCGCTCGAGCCGGTGACGTAACCGCGTGTCTCCTGGATCCCTTCGACCTCGCCGAGCCGCGATTCGAGCGGTATCAGGATTTCCCGCTCGACCGCTTCAGGCTCGCTTCCGGGTCGCGCGAAATTGATGAACAGCTCGGTGCCCGTGAGCGGTGGAAACAACTCGACCGGCAGTTGACGCCAAGCGATCGCACCGATCAGCACCAGGCCGAGAAACAGCATGCTCGTAGCAATCGGCCGGCGGACCGGCAACGAGCGCAATCGCGCCGCGCGGTCGACGGCTGCTACACCGTGCGGCGCCATCGCAGCCGCTCCATCAGCACGTAGACACACGGAATGACCAACAGCGATGCGCCGATCGAAGCGATCATTCCGCCAATCACCGTCAACGCCAATGGACGCCGCAACAGGGCGGCATCGCTATTCCCGAATGCCAGCGGCAAGAGCGCCAGAATCGTGGTCAACGAGGTCATCAAGATCGGCCGAAGCCGGATTGCGGCGGCACGCGCCAGCGCGTCGGGCAACGCCAATCCCTGCGCTCTCGAGCCGCCCACCGCATCGACCAGGAGAATCGCATCGTTGACCGCCACGCCCACCAGCACGATCAGTCCGAGCATCGCCATCACGCCGATCGGTTGTCCGTTCGGCACCATCAATGCGGCCACGCCGATCAACGACAGCGGCACCACCGACAGCACCGTGAGCGGGTGCAGCAGCGACTCGAACGTGCCAGCCAACACCATCAACACCAGTACCAGCGCCAACAGAGCGGCCCAGCGCAGTTGCGTGAATACCGAGCGACGCTCTTCTTCCTCGCCCCCGAGCGTGACCTGCACTCCGGCCGGAAGACTCGCCTTCGTCAACGCGAGGTTGGCGGCAGCGATCGCCTCTGGGTAGTCGTGGCCGGGGGCGATCCGCGCCGTGACCTGCGCAGCGCGTCGCTGGTCGCGACGAAAGATCTCGCGCGCCCCCTCGGCCAGCTCGAAGCGCGCCACATCTCCCAGCGTGACGCGTGTCCCGTTACCAGCCGTCATCGGGAGCTTGGACAACTCCTCGCGACGAACGGCCGGCATGCGGACCACGATATTCCGTTCTTCGTCTCCCGTGGTCAGCGTCGTCGCACGCTTCCCATCCAGGGATGCCTCCAACACCGCAGCCACCTGATCGAGATCGACTCCCAATCCATCGGCGATCGCCCGATCGAGTTTGACGCGCAACTCGGGCGGCCCGCCCTCGAACGACGACCGCACGTTCCACAAC
>CAZAHQ010000184.1:0-7703 GCA_964484415.1 uncultured Acidobacteriota bacterium
CGGGTCCAGTTGGTTTCGAATTCGTATCGCCGATTTCGTGACCGCGCTCTCGCGTCGAGTCGGTCAACGCTTGAAGGGCGAGATCATAAACGGCGAGTCCTGACTGGGTTGGGTTCTCGACGAAATCGCCTCAGACGACTCCGCTGGCAACGTCGTTGCAAACGCTTCGACCGAGCAGACGACATCTTTCATCTCATTCAGGTTTCGATGACTGTCGATCTGATTCCTAGCCGCAACGAGCTCGAGAGCATCGCTTCTGAACCTCAGACGTAGAGTACGAAACACGTCGGCGCGCGAGTCTGTTGGGAATCGAGAACGGCTCGCGGCCTCGAGACTGGTGGTTGTTCCGAAGCCGCTTCGGCTTCGTTCGCTGCCGCGATAGCGCTCCTCACGCGACGTGCCACGCGCGTGAGGGGCGCGCTACGCGGGAGGCGCCTCGCGGTACCCGAATCGGCCGATCAGCGGGACGAATTGGGCCGGGCCGTGGTCTTCCTCTGTTGTCGAGCCGTCCGCATTCTTGATCACTGCGGTCAGTCGTTGTTCGCCACCACGGGCGACCGGAATGACGAGTCGGCCCGCCTCTGCGAGTTGCGTCACCAGCGCGGGCGGGATCGATGGCCCTGCTGCCGTGACGATGATCCCGCGATACGGTGCTTGCGCCGCCCACCCATAGGTGCCGTCGAAGTGCTTCACCGTGACCGACATCAGCCCGAGGCGCCGAAGCAACTCACCCGACTGGCGGGCCAACGACGCGTGTCGTTCAACCGTGAATACGATCAGTCCCATCGCACCCAAGACGGCGGCTTGATATCCGCTGCCCGTACCGATCTCCAGGACTCGATCTCCAGGTTGGACCTGCAACAACTCACTCATTCTTGCTACGGTCCACGGTTGGCTGATCGATTGCCCCTCGCCGATCGGTAGTCGCCCGTCGTCATAGCATCGGCCGGTGAGTGCCGCCGGCACGAACTGCTCGCGAGGAACACGCCCGATTGCTTCCAGCACCAACGGATCTCGGATCCCCTGCTGTTTGAGGCGATCGACCATCCGGCGCCGGGCACCTGCTGCATCGCGAGGCATCATCAGGGGGTCGACTCCGCCGGGAGTCCCCACTCCTTGATCATGTCGATCGCAGGGTGAAAGGTCATGTCGGCATGGAGTGGCGTGACCGACACCAGTCCGGCTGTCACCGCAGCATGGTCGGCCGATGCGTCAGGTTGCCATTCGAAGGGTGCGAGTCCGATCCAGTAGTACTCGCGCCCCTTCGGATCCTGGCGCGCCACCAGGCCTTCACGAAACACGCGTCTTCCCTGTCGTGTGACCCGATAGCCAACCGGCGCTCGCGGGACGTTCACGTTGAGCAGACCATCGTAAGGAAGTCCGCGTGCAAGCAACTCACGTGACATTCGCAATGCAACCGCTGCAGCCACGGAGAACTGTGCCTCGTCGGCGTCGGAGATCGTCGAGATCGCGAGGCTCGGTGCGCCGAGAATCCGCCCCTCCAAAGCCCCTGCAACGGTGCCTGAGTAGGTCGTGTCCTCGCCAAGGTTGTAGCCTGCATTGATCCCGCTCACGACGAGATCGGGAACGCGTTTGAGAATGTGAAAGAACGCCAAGTTCACGCAGTCGGTCGGGGTTCCGTCCACGGAATACCAGTCGGCTTCCAAGGTCTCGATGCGAAGCGGCTGTCGCAAGGTCAGGGCGTGCGATGCGCCGGACTGTTCGCGATCGGGTGCCACCACGACGACGTCCCCGAACTCGTTCATCACGCGAGCCAGTGCCTTCAGCCCCGGGGCACGCACACCATCATCGTTGGTCACCAAGATTCGAGGGCGCGCATGCATCGCAGGGCGGAACTCCGAAAAGAGAGCGAAAGCCTACCTGGGGTGGCACGGCATGGTCAACGAAAACTGTCGGGCCAAGTCCAGTTCGCTCTTGCGTCCGCCTCCGCGCTGCCATCCTGAAGTCCGTCTTGACCTTCTGTTGAATTGGTCGGGGCGGCCGGATTTGAACCGGCGACCACTTGCACCCCAAGCAAGTGCGCTACCAGGCTGCGCCACGCCCCGACCTTGGACGCTCGAACGCCTCACACAAGAGACGAACGTAGGATCCCAACAAAAGCGCGGGATTCTAGCACCGAGATTGGCGCCCGTCAGGGCTCGGCAGGTTTCCGTTGGTGCGACGCTGATGAGTTGGCAGAAGTGGGTTTTCTCTCGGACTCGAGCTGATCCGCAACGCCGTGAGCTTCGCCCCCCAAACTCACCAGCATCCCGGCGACGTCGCTAGAAAGCGCACGTGTTTCGCCAAGCAACAGGTCGATCTCTCGCGTGAGGTCCAGCTTCAGGCGACCGTGTCGCTCGCCTTCACTCTTGATTTTCTCTTGCAACGCTCGAACTTGGTTCAGCGCCTCGGCGGTGCGCGTCTTCTCTGCTTTCAACTCACGGTCCAGAGCTTCCAATTTTTTTTGCGTTTCGTTCAGCGATGCGGTTCGGGCCTTGGCCTCTTGCAGCGACTTTTGCTCGCGCTCCAACTGGCCACGCACGTCACTCACGGTCGATTGAGAACGATCGAGCTCCGTCGCCCGAGCCGAAGACTCGGCGCGAGACTGCGCTAGCTGATCCGACAGTTGTGAACTCGTCTGTTGCTCGGTCGCGATCGCTGCCTGCGCCTGCTCGAGCTTCTGTCGCACGTCGCCGAGTTCTTCAGTCGCGTGCTCAAACCGTTGAAAGGACTGATCACGATCTTTGGCGGTGGACTCCAATTCTGTACGAACCGCGCGAAGCTCCTCGCGCACCGACACGAGCGCAGACTGCAGCTCGGCAACTTCACGGCGCGCCCGCGCTTCGCGCCCTTCGGCAGCATCGCGCTCTTGGATCACCTGCGCGAGTTGCGCGCGACTGGGGCCGCCCTCGCCCGTCGACGCGGCCCTTGCACTACCCTCGATATCGTCAACGATCGCCGCAACGACGGAGCTGGAGATCGCGGAAGGGGCTGAGGACTCCTTCGAAAGCACGTCTGTCGCGTCGATCTCTCCACGCGACAACTGGCCGGCAAGCGCCTCTCTGGCCTCGGCCAACGTGAGACCGTCATCCTGCAACAACCGCTTGATCCGCTCCGCGATCTGGAACTCCTCTGGACCGTAGAGTCGCTTCGGGCCGATGCGGCGGGAAAGCTGCGGGAACTCCGCCTCCCAGAACTTGAGCACGTACGGTTGGATGTCGAGCTCTTGGCAGACCTCACCGGATCGTCGGACGGACTTGGCAGTCGCTTCGCTTGCTTTCAGTGTCATTTCCGGCCCCTCGACGGGATGTTACCGCGACATCGGTCGTCAGCGGGGGGTTTGCTCCGATTCACGCTCGAGATCTCGATGGGTCACTCCCGCCATGAACCCTCGCTGGCTGAGGAAATGCGCTACCCGATCGGCAATCGCAACCGAGCGGTGACGCCCCCCCGTACACCCGATTGCGATGGTCAGGTAGCTCTTTCCTTCCAGCACGTAACGCGGCATCAAGAATTCGAGCAGCGACTCGACCTTGGCCAGAAACTCACGGTAATCGGGCAGGCCTTCCAAGAACTCGACGACCTCGGGGTCGCGTCCCGTCAGGTGCCGCAACCCAGGGGTGAAGTAAGGGTTGGCCAGAAACCGTACGTCGAGCACGATGTCAGCGTCGCGAGAGGGTCCGTGCTTGAATCCGAAAGACACGACCTGGACGCGAAGCGATCCATGGCTGGCCGGACTTCCAGTCACCGTCTCGTGGATCACTCGGCGCAACTCGCCCGGGCTCATGCCGTCGGTATCGATCACCCGGTCGGCAAGGTCCTTGAGCCCGGAAAGTAGCTGCCGTTCCCGCGCGATCGCATCGGCAACGCTCAGGCCTTGTAGCTGAGCCAAGGGATGGGGACGTCGACTTTCGCTGAATCGTCGAAGCAGCGTGTCGTTATTGGCCTCGAAAAACACGACCTTGAGGTCGATCGCCCCTCGATCGCGAATGCTCTTGAGTTCCGCCGGTAGCGCCACGAGGTGGCCGCGCTCGCGCACGTCGACGACAAAGGCCCCCTGTGCCGCGTGTTCCTCACCGCGCTCGAGCAGGTCGATGAACGAACCGACGAGCAACACAGGAAGATTGTCGACCGCGAAATACCCCATGTCTTCGAGGCATCGAAGAGCGAGCGTTTTACCGGAGCCCGACAAGCCTGTGACGACAACGAGTTTGGTCATCTGGGCGAGTGCGCCTCCGTCAACCCGAGGACTTGCGTCGAGGCGGCTGTTTCAGATTTCGCCGAGGGCAAGTACTTGAGTCCAAAGTGATTGGTGGTGCTATCCTATCGGCCGCATTTTTCAGAAGCAAGACTCTTTCGGTAAAGCTATGAGTCCGCCTTGCGCGGTGTATCAGTAGCAGAAAGGACTGTTCGCATGGACAAACGATCTGTCCACGTTGTCGGAACCGGAACCATTGGAGAGCCGTTGATCGGGCTGCTTTGCGACTTCAAGAGCGAGCTTGGTATCGATGAGGTCACTTTCCACAAGCGCACCCCTTTGCTCAACGACCGGGCCAAGGTTGTAAGCCTCATCAAACGTGGCGCTACCCTCGTCACCGATTCCAAGTCATTCGATTCATTTCGAGAAATAGGCCTGGAGCCGAGGCTCGAGACGCATCAAGCGCTCGAACAAGCCGCGGTGGTCGTCGATTGCACGCCGTCCGGCGTTGGGCATCAAAACAAGACCGACTACTACGAACGGTTCAAGCACAATACCCTCGGATTCATGGCGCAAGGAAGCGAGTTTGGTTTCGGCAAACCGTACGCGCGCGGGATCAACGATGCGGCAATCAAGCCAGGTGAGGATCAGTTCCTTCAAATCGTCTCCTGCAACACGCACAACCTGGCCGCGCTGGTCTCAACGATCGCGCTCTCCGATGGTGGTCCAACGAACCTGATAGAGGGCCGTTTCGTCTGCATTAGACGGGCCAACGACATCAGCCAAGATTCCAGCTTTTGTCCGGCGCCGGAGGTCGGCAGCCACAAAGACAAGAAGTTCGGAACGCACCACGCTCGTGACGCGTGGCACCTATTCGACACCCTGGGCTTTGACCTCAACCTGTACAGCTCAGCGCTCAAGGTCAACAGCCAGTACATGCACACGATCTGGTTCTCGATGGTGCTCAAGAACAAGTGCACGGTAGACGACATCATCGAACGGCTAGGACGAAATGACCGCATCGCGTTGACGTACAAGAAGTCGGCCAACAGCGTCTTCAGCTTCGGACGGGATCACGGGCATTTCGGACGAATTCTGAACCAGACAGTCGTGGTCCGAAGCAGCATTGCGGTTCGGGAAACCGATCGCGGCTGGGAAGTAGTCGGCTTCTGCTTCACTCCGCAGGACGGTAACCCCCTGCTCTCGACCGTGGCGGGAATCTGTTGGTACCTCGATCGCTCCAGTTACGAAAAGCGAATTCAGTGCCTCAAGCCATTTCACTTCACAGAAGTTTGATCAGCACCACGAAATCAGAACGCCGATAGGAAAAGGCGCCCCTCCGAGGGGGCGCCTTTTTTCTCGAGCGATGCGATCTACACGCGCTTGAAAATCAGCGTCGCGTTGGTCCCGCCGAAGCCAAAAGAATTGGACATGGCGGCTGTGATCTCCAGCGAGCGGGCATGATTGGGCACGCAGTCAATCGTGATCTCGGGATCGAGTGTACCTATGTTGATCGTCGGTGGAACAACGCCACGCTTTATCGCAAGCACGGTAGCTACAGCCTCGAATCCACCGGCTGCCCCGAGAAGGTGCCCCGTCATCGACTTCGTCGAGGACACGACGATCGGCGTCGGCTTTGCAGCAAACACTTGGGAGATCGCGCGTGCTTCAATCACATCCCCCACAGGGGTCGAGGTCGCGTGAGCATTGATGTAATCGATATCCTGGGGCTGGAGGTTCGCATCTTTCAAACAAGCATGCATGACTCGAATCATGCCGTTTCCATCCTCGGGTGGCGCCGAGAGATGGAACGCATCGGCACTCATCCCGAAGCCGGCCATCTCCGCGTAGACCCGCGCACCGCGCCGCAACGCATGTTCCTCGGACTCGAGCATGAGGACGCCGCACCCTTCACCGATGACGAACCCGTCCCGATCCTTGTCAAACGGCCGCGACGCACGTTCCGGCTCGTCATTCCGAGTCGACAGTGCTCGCATGGCGCAGAAACCACCGACAGCAATTGGTGAGATCACGGCCTCCGTGCCACCAGCCACCATGACATCCGCGTCACCGTGTTGAATCATCCGCATGGCGTCGCCGATCGCGTGATTGCCGGTCGCGCAGGCCGTGACCGTCGCGGAGTTCGGCCCGCGGAATCCGAGCTCAATCGAAACCATCCCACTCGCGAGGTTGATGATCATTCCGGGAATCAAGAACGGTGATAGTCGTCGCGGTCCCTTTTCCAAAATGATTCTGTGCTGCTGCTCCAATAGGTGCAGTCCGCCAATTCCGGACCCGATGACCACTCCGGCTCGATCTCGATCCAACTTCTCGAGATCGAGTCCAGCGTCGGTGACCGCCATGCGGGCCGCCGCTACCGCGAAGTGAACGAACCTGTCGACCTTCTTCGCTTCGCGCCCATCCATGAACTGATCGACATCGAAACCGCGTACTTCACCGGCGATGCGCGCGGCATAGTTGGAACAGTCGAATTGTGTAATGGGACCGATACCGGACCGGCCTTCCAAAAGAGCGCGGAAGGAACTCTCGGCATCGAGCCCAATCGGGCTGAGGGCCCCGACTCCGGTAACCAGGACCCTTCGGCGAATGGACATTTCTTGTCCTCGTCTCGAACTCAGCCCTGGCTCGCCGGATTGGCCGGATGATCGGTGATGAAACGCAACGCGTCACCAACGGTCTTGATCTTCTCAGCGTCCTCGTCGGAGATCTCGACGCCGAATTCTTCCTCCAGCGCCATCACCAATTCAACCGTTTCCAACGAATCCGCTCCGAGATCCTCCTGGAACGACTTGTCCTCCGTCACCTGGGACGGATCGAGCTTGAAACTCTTGGCGATGATGTCGATGACCTTGTCGCGCACTTCCGTTGAATTACCCATAACGTCGAGAACCTCCTCTTGATTCACATATCCATGCCGCCGTTGACGTCCAGCACCTCTCCGGTGATGTACGACGCGGCGTTCGAAAGTAAGAAAACAACAGCACTTGCAACATCCTCGGCGCGCCCCAGGCGGCCGAGGGGAATCACCTGGCGCAGTTTGTCCCGCTGCTCTTCGCCGAGAGCGCGCGTCATGTCCGTATCGATGAAACCGGGCGCCACGGCGTTGACCGTGACATCGCGGGATGCAACTTCTCGAGCCAACGCGCGCACGAAACCGATCAGCCCGGCCTTGGACGCTGCGTAATTGGCCTGCCCTGGGTTACCCATTCGGGCCACCACACTGCTCACGGCGACGATCCGACCAAAACGCGCCCGGATCATACCCGGCACCATTGCCCGTGTCACCAGGAACGCCCCGGTCAGATTGGTTGTGATCACCGACTCCCAATCCTCGCGAGGCATGCGCATGATCAGACCATCTTTCGTCATGCCTGCGTTGAGCACGACGAGTGAAACACCGCCCTCGGCCTTCGTCTCCTTGGCGAGCAGCTCGAGCGCAGCCTGTGCTGCCGCTGGATTCGAAAGATCGAGTGCCAGCCCGCGC
>CAZAHQ010000185.1:0-7645 GCA_964484415.1 uncultured Acidobacteriota bacterium
GGCCGGCATCTCGAGTTTTGGGTCGACCGCGCCTGGGAACGCGGCGAGCGGGGACTCGCCGACGACCTCACGGGGCGGCTGCAGGTCGTGCCGATCAGAGCCGATGCGTTCGACCTGGGCGTGACGATTCGACCACGAGTGCTGCTCGATCCCTCGCTCACCGTGTCGATCGCGCGTGGATCGGGAGGTGACGACGAGGCTGCCAACGTATCGGGCCGCGTCGCCACGGCGGGGACTTTTCGTCAGAGCGGGTTCGAGCGCAACAAGGGCGCCTACAACGGGGTCGTGAGTTTCAACTACTACGGGGAAGTCCTCGACCCAGAGCTGGCGAATCTGCTGATCAAGACGATCGGACTCGGGTTGCGGCCGCTGCGGAGTCTGTCCGTCGACCTCATCCACCACGACTACGAGCAGGATGTGTTGTCGCGTCGCCGACTGCACGGCTCCCCCATCGATGCCAAACCGAGCGGCGAGTCGAAGGATCTCGGCGACGAGTGGGACCTGGTTGTCGGATACGAACCGTCGCGCCTGGTTGAACTGCGGGCTACGCTCGGACGATTTCGTCCCGGCGCTGCCTTTCCCACAAGCCGCGAGGCGGCGAGCATCTTCACGATCCAAACCAAATTCCGCTTCTGATCACTGACGCCGAGGCGCGGCACGAGGAAGTTAGCGATGAACGGCAGATCGATGGTGCGCGTGGCTTTGTTTCTGATCGCGGCCGCGACCACGCAACACGCGTGGGCGCAAGCGCCAGGATCGCTTCGACAACCGCGGTTTCTGCTAGAACTCGACTACGGCCCGGTGAGTCTTCAGGGGCGTGATCTCGATTACGCCTTCATCGATCCGGCCGGCGGCCTGTCGGGAGGCGGCGCCATCCAGCGACTCGCACTCGACTCGCGCCAGACACCGCGCTTTCGAGTCGGATGGCGCATGCCCGGGACATCGAATGCTTGGCTCGACGCTCGGTTCTTCACGTGGGAGGGTGACGGCGCCGCGAGCACCGGCACCCAGCTAGGCCGAGTCGGCGCGTTGCTCGCAAGCCCGGACTTCGCGATCGGGAGGTCGTTGGTTGACAGTGCCGATGCCCGATCGGATCAGCGCGCGACCTCATACAGCGTGCTCTTGCGTTGGCAACTGCGGGATGAGGCCGAGGGGCCCACGGTCAGCCTCTCGGGCGGATTGCGTGGCGTTCGGTTCGAAGAACGGCGATTGGTGACATACCGCGCCAATCGATCTGAATCGCAACTCGTCGAGTTTGTCAGCAACAAGAGCGACATACAGGGCTGGGGACCCTGCGCCGAGGCGTCGCTCGGCGGCCGATTCGGATCTCGGGTTCGAATCGGTGCCAACGTCGAGGTCGCCTTGTTGTTGGGACGAATCGACTCCGAGGCCGTCGACCAGGCGTTCATCGACAACTCCTTCGACCGCGCCACGATCGCAACGCGCGATGGCGAGCGTCGCGATCTGCTGATTGTCGGCGGCGCGGTGTGGTTGGACGTGTTGCTGAGCCGCACCATCACGCTTGGGGCAGCCTATCGTCACGAGCGGTGGAGCGGCATTAGCGATCAGACACGCTTTGTCGATGATGTGAGCCAAAACTCGGCGATCGTGAGTGAGGGGCGTGCGACGTTCACCGGGCCGGCGTTGTACTTGCGGGTGACCTGGTGACGCCAACGGGGTATTGAGGACGGAGTCGGCGATGCGCGTGTTGGTGACGGGAGGGGCCGGGTACATCGGATCGTTCGTGGCCCGAGCGGTGGCGGCGCGTGGGCATCACGCGCAGATCCTCGACGATCTGTCGCGTGGACACGAGTGGGCTGCCGGCGACATACCGTTGCACCGGATGCGCTGTGGCGATGTCTCCAGCGTCGAGTCGCTTTTGCGTCGCGAGTCGATCGACTCGGTGATCCATCTTGCAGCCCTGTCACAAGTCGGCGAATCGGTCGCTTTTCCCGCCCGCTACTGGCGCGAGAATCTCGGTGGCGCGGCTGGGCTATTGGATGCGTGTGCTTCCGTTGGCATCAAACGGTTTGTGCTTTCTTCGACTGCAGCGGTCTACGGCGAGCCGATCCAGACACCGATCGATGAGGGGCACCCGACCCAACCAACCAATCCCTATGGAAGCACCAAGCGCGCCATCGAGGAACTGCTCGCACAGGCACGACTCGCAACCGGTATGGGATTCGTTTCCTTGCGCTATTTCAACGCCGCCGGCGCGATGCCGGATGGGTCGCTCGGTGAAGATCACACCCCTGAGACGCACCTGATTCCGTTGGCGATCGATGCCGCAGCGGGGAATCGCGGCCCGCTCACTATCTTTGGAGACGACTATCCAACTCCCGACGGGACTTGCGTGCGCGACTATGTCCACGTGCTCGACCTGGCCGTTGCTCATGTGCGAGCGCTTGACTGGCTGTCGGCACACGGCGGTGATTCCTTGATCTGCAATCTGGGCGGTGGCAAGGGCCATTCGGTGCGTGAGGTGCTCGATACCGTCGGCCGGGTCGTCGGCACACACGTCCCGCGCCTCCATGGTGCGCGACGCCCGGGTGACCCCGCCGTGTTGGTAGCTTCGATCGATCGAGCACAGCGAGAACTCGGTTGGAAGCCGGATCGCTCCCACCTGTCTGAAATCGTCACCGATGCGTGGGCTTGGCATCGCTCGCGACACCCTGCCGACTGAGCAGACGCGAGTTTCCCGGCGACAGACCCGAGGTTGCCGAATGAGGAGACGACTCAGCGATGCGAATCTATCTCGTTCGCCACGGGCAAAGCGTCTGGAATGCCGAGCAGCGCATCACGGGTCAATCGGACGTGGAGCTGTCCGCTCGTGGGCGGTCGCAGGCGTTGGGTTTGGTGAGTTGTTTTAGGGGGCGTCCGCTGGCAGGAGTGCTGTGTAGCCCGTTGCGACGCGCCGTCGACACCGCTCGAGGTGTGGCCGAGCAACAGGGGGTCGGCCTGGAGTTGGATCCTGACTTGATGGAAGTTTCACTCGGCGTGCTGGAGGGTCGGCAACGCAACGCAGCCGATCCAGAGGCGCAGGCGTTGTGGGCGCGATGGCGCACATCGCTGGGAGCAGAACCACCGCCTAGAGGCGAGTCGTTCGACCAGCTTCGCGCACGAGTCGAGCCGTGTTTGCACCGACATCTGTCTCGAGCGAGGGCCGAGCCGCTGCTGATCGTCGCGCACCGGAATGTGCTTCGAGTAGCGGGGATGATGCTGTGGGGTCTGTCGCTCGAACGCGCGTTCGCATGGCGAGTGCGCAGCCGATATCTCTACGAGGTGGATTGCGCAGTCATCCCGGAACAGAGTGTCGTGCGACGAATCTCGCTCGAGCCGGACTCGCTGGGAGTCATCCTGCCAGGTTTTGGTGATTAGCTGGCGAATGAACTCCGGCGGGCGGCGCGACGGATGAGACGTCGGTCCGTTCACCCTGATCGTGAAGACGATGGTGCACCGTCGCACATCTGATCGTATCGATATCGCGCACCAAGGCCCTGCAAGTCATGCTTCTCGGCGAGCACGAATGTCGCTGACGACTATCGAGCGCGCTGCCGGAGTGCGAACTGGATGATCGTCGTGCGAGACGCAATCACCCGGCTTCAACACGCGTTGCAGATCGGTAGATCGAGGGTTCGCCTCTCCGAGTCCCCTAGCGGGCATCACCAAGAGCACTCGCGTTACTTGCCCCACCTTTGTTTGGTCGGGCGTAGTTACGGCACCCGTCGCACGCCGGTGCAGTTCTTGCGTCCGGCGTTCGGATCAGCACAGGAAGTCGGTGATCGCTTGATAAATGTCACGCGTGCCGGGTCGACGATCGGGGGCCCCGCGTGGCAAACGCTGAACTGTGTATCTAAATGGTCGCCCCGCAATCTTCTGGGTCGTCCGCGTGGCGGGAGCGGCGTCGGGGCCGCAGGGCCGGAGCCGCTTTCGTCACGAACGGAGGACTGCGACGGACGCCCAGGATGGATTCCCCTCCGCTACGATCCGGCGAAAGATCGAAGGAGAACCGCGATGATTCAGCAAGGCGAGATGATCAAGTGGTCGTTTGTTACGCACGTCGTTCCCCTCGATGCCGTAGCGGGTTGGGAGAAGCGGCCCGACGCACCGCGAATCGGGGACATCGGACTCCACCGGATTCTCACGCTCGGGAAACACACGCGGATGGACAACCGGGAGGGTCGTGCCCACTACCTTCTTCCCGGAGATCTCGTGGCGACCGTCTACGGCAATCGCTACGCCACCGATCAGTACGAGGGATTCGTGCCGCCGGCCAGTGAGCAGTACCACATGCTGTCGATCGGCGGTGTGTGTGGGATGGTCGCGACGAAGAATGCAGCGATGCCCGACCCGACCGTCCTCGAGTTCGTCGGCTTCGCGATCGACAACAAGGGCAAGATCATCAATCTGCGCGATTACCGCATCAAGCCCGCGTGGAAGGGCGACAAGGTGCGAACGTTCAAGACGATCCTCTCCGTCGGCGCTTCGATGAACTCCGGCAAAACGACGAGCGCGGCCATGGCGATCCGCGGTTTGTCGAAAGCCGGCTTTCGAGTTGCTGCAGCCAAGCTGACCGGCACAGGTGCGGTCAAGGACCTGATGTTCATGCGAGATGCCGGCGCGATCGAAGTCCTCGATTTCACCGACTATGGTTGCCCCTCAACCTCACGTACCTCGCCCCGCAAACTTCTTCGCCTCTGTCGGACGATCGAAACGCGGCTCGCTGCGCTCGATCCCCACTTTGTCGTGTACGAGGTCGCCGACGGAATCTTCCAGCGCGAGACAGCTCTGCTGCTATCGAGTCCCGAGTTCCGGTCGCGCATCGACTACACGCTGTTCTCCTCCCCTGATGCACTCGCTGCCGAAAGCGGGAAACGAGCGCTGCAGCGCTTCGGGTTGAATCTTGTCGGCTTCTCGGGGATCGTTTCGGCGAGCGAGCTCGGCAAACAGGAAGTTGAAAAGGCGACCGGCCTCCCCTGCCTCTCCAGCGCCGAGTTGTCCGAGGGCGGAATCCTGAAACTGATCGGCGCCGACGCGAAGAGCGGCAGGCGTAAAGCCGGATGAGCCCCGCCGGCGGCGGTACGAAACACGACCTCGCGACGCTCCGGCCTTACATGCGGCCGCATACGCTGCTTATCGTCAGTGCGGTCGCTGTGTCGGTGCTCCTCGCAGTCGTGGACGTGCCGCTGCCGTACTTCATTCGCCACATCATCGATAGCGTGCTTCGGTCGCGCGCCAAGCGACAGTTTCTCGGGTTCGAGCTCGAGCCGGTCGAACTGCTCAACGTGATCTTCGCCTTCCTCGTGCTCAACGCCGCGCTCAAGGGATTCTTGGTCTATTTCCAGAGAATCATGACCGAACGCGTCGGGCAGCAAGTCATCTTCGAGTTGAGGAAGGATCTGTTCGGGCATCTTCAGGGGCTGAACCTGATCTTTTTCCGCGACTCGTCGGTTGGCCAAGTGATGCTGCGCTTCATGGGCGACATCCAGGCGGTGCTCGACCTGATCACCGACGGCATTTTGCGCGTGCTGATGGACGTGACGACGATCCTCGTGATCCTGATCTGCCTCCTGGTGATGAACCCCCATATGACGCTCGTCACCCTGTGCTTTCTTCCGATCTACGTCTGGCCTTTCATCCGGTGGAATTCGCGCATCCGCGAGGCGAGCCATCTGGCGCGCGACGCGCGTGCGCGGTTGTCCGGAAATGTCCAGGAGAAGGTTGCCGGGATCTCGGTCGTCAAGGCCTTCGGTCAGGAGGCTCGCGAACAGCACCTCTTCGAAGATCTCTCCAGCGGCGTTCGCGACAACTCGGTCAATCGGGCGCGGTGGTCTGGGAAGTTGAACGGCGCGGCGCAGGCATCGATTGCGCTTTGCGCTGCATTCGTTTTGTATCAGGGCGCTCTGTTCACGATGAAGCCGGGCATGACCCGCGGTCAGCTCATGGCGTTCTACGTGTTGGTGGCGCTGCTGTTCCCGCCGCTCCGCCGAATCGCGCGTGTGAGCGAGACTTACCAGAACGCGATCGTGTCACTGGAGCGAGTCAATGAGTTCGTTCGATCGACGACACGGCACCAGGAGAACTCAGGTCCAAACACTCTGCAGGTCGCTCACGGCGACGTCGCGTTCGAGAACGTGACGTTCTGCTATCCAGAAGGACACCCGGTGCTCGACGACCTCACCTTCCGCGTGAACGGGGGGCAGGTCGTCGCCTTGGTAGGACCCAACGGGGCTGGGAAGACCACGCTCGTGAGTCTCTTGCCGCGTTTCTTCGAGGCGGATGCGGGTCGCATTCTGATCGATGGCCAGGATATCCGGCAGGTGACACTCCGCTCGCTTCGCGACAGGATCGGCATCGTGTCGCAGGACACGATGCTGTTCTCGGGCACGATTCGGGACAACATCGCCTACGGTCGACCCGAGGCGACCGAAGAGGAAGTGCTCGAGGCGGCACGTGTGGCCAATGCGTTGGAGTTCATCCATGCACACAAGCGAGGCCTCGGCCGCAAGGTCGGTGAGCGGGGAGCCAAGCTCTCCGGCGGACAACGCCAGCGGATTGCGATCGCGCGCGCGGTGCTCCTCAACCCTTCGATTCTGATTCTCGACGAAGCGACATCGAACGTCGACTCCGAGTCGGAGGCCCTCATACGCGAAGCGCTCACCCGACTGATGGAGGGGCGAACCACGTTCGTGGTCGCTCACCGCATCTCGACGGTTCAGCGGGCCGATCTGATTCTCGTTCTTGAAAAGGGCCGGATCGTGGAGAGCGGCACCCATTCCGACCTGCTACGCAAGAGTGGGCACTACAGCCGGCTGTGCAACGAGCAACTGATCGCGGAAGACACCGAGAAGGTCTAGCCGTCCAATAAGCCCGCTGGGGACAGACGGTTTGAATACCAGACGCTGCTGCGTGACTTGACCTGCAACTCGACCGGTTCGCGCGCGTGCCTCGCGCTCTAGCAATGCACGCTCCTGGATCCAAGGGCGCTTCGCCCGCGCACTGGCATGGACCATCGCTGGCTGGGGCTGAGCGCGGAAACGGCTGAGTTCCTGCACGGCAGGCTAGCGGGAGGAGCGCTATGAGTGACGAGATCCGATCGACCGATCGGCCGCTGCGCCGAGACGTCCGCTTCCTGCGCGATCTTCTGCGCCAGGTGATTACGGACCAGGCGGGCCCGCACACGCTCGCGCTCGAGGCAAAGTTGCGGCGACTCACCAAGCGCCGACGAGTCACCGGCGACGAATCGCTTTCCGCACGATTGGCGCGGATCGCGGCCCGGACCGACGTACCGACCGCCGACCTCATCCTCAAGTGTTTTACGCACCACTTCGAACTCGTGAACGCTGCCGAGGAAAATGGGCGTGTGCGTTCGCTCCGCGAGCGCGAGCGTCGCGAAGCACCGCGCGCAATTCCCGAGTCGGTCGGCGACGCGATCGACTGGCTCGCTGCTCGCGGTACCTCGGCGTCACAGGTCCGCGAACTTCTCGCGAGTCTGAGCGTTGCGCTCATCTTCACCGCGCATCCGACCGAGGCCAAGAGACGAACGGTCCTTGCCAAACTCCGCCGCATCTCGACCGGACTCGCCGATCTCGATCGTCCTGATGTACTGCCTGCGGAGCGCGCCACGATCGAGGCCGCACTCCAC
>CAZAHQ010000186.1:0-7545 GCA_964484415.1 uncultured Acidobacteriota bacterium
GAAGTGAGTCCCATTGATCATCGCTAGATTGAGCACCGGAGATGTTGCGTCGAACCCCTTGAGGAAGGCGTAGACATCGAATGTGGCGCGGCCCCCTGCCCCTCCACCTGCCGGTGGCACCGGCCCTGTTATTTTGTTGTCGATCGCGTAGGCATCGATCCAACCGGGATGGCCAGGGTCGGTGCTGTCGCCGGTGATCGTGCTGAATTGCACGAAGGCACGCTCTTGGGCCAGAGCGACGGGGCCGATCAATACGAGCAAGGCGATCAACAAGGGGCGGCAGCGGGACACGGTCATAGAACCCTCCAGCACCGACCATAGCAGAGGCGATCGTGGCTGGAACTACTCAAGTGAGTAGTGATCTCACTGTCCGACGCGCATGGGTGATCCCAATCTGTTCGTAGGTCGCCGACAGCGTCGGGTTTCCAGACCGTTCCGCGGCCCACTGTTCTCGTCCCGGACTCCCTGTGGACTGCACATGCGGCTTTCGCCGCAGGGCGAACGCGGAATCGTTCGGGACCCGGACTAGACTCCGCCACCATGAGCGAACACGACGAAACCCGACTTGCTGGCAGTTCCGGCGTCGACGATCTAGGCATCCGGCCGATGGGCAAACACGGCGTTGAGGCTAGCGACCGATAGCTATGCGGCAGCGGTGCGCACCAAGGTAGAGCGCCCACTGATTGCGCGTGAGTTGGCTGGCTTAGCGCGGCGGAGACAGCAGAAGAGCTTGGCGATACGGCGGCGGAAGCGGCGTGGAAGAAGAAGCAAGCAGCGCAGAACTGATCGTGAGGTGACGGATGCTTCGATCTCGGGTGATAGTGATCGGCCTGAGTGTTGCCGCCTTCGGGGCAACGGCGATCGCGGCTGAACCAGTCGAGCGACTGATCTACACGCGCGCCGATGTGGTGTCGGCGACAACCGGCGAGGTGCGGCTTCGGCGGGCCTACGCTCGGCAGCTCGAACTCCCTTCCAGCGATTGCAAATCAGGGGCGTTCACCTGCAACGCGAGACAGTATTACGGGCAGATCTATTCGATCGAGTTTGCTCAAGAGGTTGTTTCGCGGGCAGCAGATGGCAAGGCGGATCTCGCGCGGCGCGATCGCGGGCGACTGATCATTGCCGTTTCGTTCCCGAAGGAAGTGGAGACCAGTTTCGAGGATTCGTTGCTCGCTCGCCTCGGGGAACTTGGCGGTGCAGAGTTCGAACGCCCCTCCGCCGGCATGCAGCGCGGTATCGCGCCACTCGATCAACAGATCTTCGAGAAGTCGACTGCGCCATCCTGGGTGTGCCTGGCGAGCGACGGGGCGTACGTCGCCGATCTGGTGGTCCAAAAGGGTGGCATGCAATGGTCTACCTCTCGCTCCAGCCGTGACGCTGAACTGCCTTGTCGCATCGTCGATGGCGCCGTGGAGAGTGAAGTGCCGGTGTCGATCCGAACGATGCCTGAAATCCAGTCTCAGGTGCGTCACGAGGTGCGCCTCACATCGGCATCAACATTCGGTAGTCTCACGTGGGCCAACCAACTCGCGTCGATTCCCCTCGGCGCGACATTCAACAAATCGCTTCAGGCCGACAAGCACATGACCGGATCGATACGTGAGCGCCAAGCTGATGGATTTCGCGGACATGAAGGCCGATACGGCGGCATCGAGCGCGTCGTGAGACTTCCGCGAGCGTCACTTGAACTCACTGGCGCGCCGATGTGGGTCACGCGCTGGACGTTCGACTCGACACGCGAGCAGTTCGGTAAGCGCCCTGACAGCGAACGCGAGGCGAGCGCGTCGATACTGGTGGCTGTCTTGCCGATCACCGACCCGCTGATGGATCCGTTGGAGCGCGCGCGCGTCACGTTGTCGGTCCCCGACGAGCGCATCATGGCGGCCGCGCTCACGAAGTTCACACAGAGCGCCGAGCTCTTGCCTGCGCTTCTCAGCGACACACTCGCCGACCCCGAACTTTGGCCCGCGCGCGGCGATTGGTTGGTGGTCACCTGTCGCGACGACGGCTCGGCTCGCTATGGCGTAGCACCGTTTGCAGACGCGGCCGAGGTCGCCAATCCGGAGGATGTGTGCGCCGCAATCCAGAGAGCGATCGATTGAGACGCGTCACTCGCTGGCCGTGAAGTTGCCGATGGTTGCCCAGCGACGGGCGCTTCACGCTTGATCGGCGGTCCGGATCCGATCGTCCGGTTGATCTTCTCCATCAGGTTGAGAAGGAATCAAGTTGAACCCGCTACTTCTCGACACTTCTGTCGGTACGGCTAATACGGACATCGGTAAGATCTCCCGGTCGACCGGAACGGAACACGATCTCTAGTTCCACGCTCCCACGCAGAGCGCTGATTTGTCCCGAAGGCGCCCACTCATTGCTCGCAAACCGCCGGTACGTGATCTTCCATTCGCTCAGCGCCGTGATCATCTGTTCGTAGAGCTTGGCAGCCGACTCGGTGGAGCTGTAGGTCGCCACCGTGTTAGTGCCGGAAGACTCGATCTTCGCCGAGTATGCGACGCGGCGCGACGACGCCGGACGCGGTACGCCCTCGATGTCCTGCCCTGGTGCGTCGCGTTCGGGGAGTTTCTCGGCCTCGGCTGGCTTCGGCTCGACTTTCGCAACCGAGCTGCGATCGGTTGACATGTTGCGAACAGCAAGCAGCTTCAGGTCATCGCTCTTGACGTCGTAGAGATAGACGTTGCCGCTATCGGGAACTACGACCACCAGGCGATGTAGCTCCTGATCGAGGTGACTGATAAGCGGTCGTGCGTCTTCAGCGCGCGAGTTGGCGCTCATGAAACCGATCAGCAATAGAACTGCTGTACCAAGACTGCGCGCTCCGTGAGTGGCCATGGTCTACTCCTTCATGCCTCCTGCGTGTCGGAACTCATAAGCCGGGTCTTGTTGGACGCAACACAGTGTTGACAGTGCGACCGGATCGTGCCGGACGGCAGCCGTTGGGCGGCACCGCAAACGCACCTTTCAGTACCGTCGTGCCCGTCGTTTCGTTTCCGCCGCAATCGGTGGCTCTCACTGCGATCACCGCATCACGCCACTTGCGCGTTCCGCAGAGTGCTGCGGCACGGCAGAAGGCGGCATCATCGATCGTGACCACCTCATCGTTGAGTACGCCGTCTCTGTCGCCGAAGGTGTTGCCGTCGTAGATCGCGCAGCCGTCCAGCAGGACGACTTCATGGACTGTGGAACCGGCGGCAGCATCGTCGTCGCTGGTAGTGAAGGCGAGTTGGAACGGAATGCTGCTCGGTGCGCGCCACCCACCTGGTGGTGGATGGATCGCTACCTTCGGCGGTACGACGTCAATGGTGAACGTAACGTTCGTGTGCGACTCGTTGCCATTGCTATCGCTGGCGGTAAATGCGACCACTTGGTCGCCGTGTGCGGAATAGCCGGGTGCTCCCGGTGGATCGTAGCGACGAGTGACTGATGCTGTGCAGGCGTCCTCGAACGTGTCGTTGATGACGACTGGAAGTTGTGACGGGCCGAAGCACTGGTTCGTTGCTGGGAAGACGATCGCGCCTTGTGGTGGGGCAGTGTCCTGCACGGTGACTTGCACGGTGTCGCTGTCGCTCTCGCCGGAGTCGTCGGTGACTGTCAGCTCGAACTGGTGTTCGCCCAAGGGGAGCGTCACGTTGGTCGTTGGTGTTCCAGCGACGATCTTCTGCGCATCGGTCCAGATGAAGCCCTTGATGTCATCGTTGGTTTCTGGTGTGGAGTCGGTGTCGATCGAGGCGCGGCCGTCGAGCTGCGTGTCGGCGGAACTGTTGGCGACGCATTCCAGGAGTCGATCGGCGCCGGCGTTGGCAACCGGCGGATGGTCGAACTGGAACCTGAAGATGACGCTCCCGGGAAGGTTGCTGGTAACCGACAACAACAGCTTACCCGCCTTGCCGACCAACTGCGGGTAGCCAAGCTCGTCCTTCGTGCTCAGTCGCTCGAGCGTATCGCTTCGGTAGCGACGTGCACCACCGTCGATGAATGTCCAGAACTCTGATGACTGTCGATCCCAAAGTGCCTCGATGAGCGGCCCGATCGTACCGACGGGGCCCAGATCGTTGCTTGGTTCGTCGCTGACCTGGCGAACGGATCCCGATCGGAGAATCAGACGGTCCGGAGCGATAAAGGACGCGATCGGCGATGACTCGAACAGGCGCCACCAGCGCGATGACGCTGTTCCGTCCCCTGCAAGCTGAATCCGCCCGGCGTAGCCATTGGTATTCCAATAGAGACGTGTCTCGCTCTCATCGAGGAAGAGCGCGGCGCCCTCCCATGTGCCAGGTACGGCACTCCGCAGACGGCCGTCCTCCCCGTCGAAGACCTTCACGAAACTAGAAGTGCTCCCTTCCGAAGACACGACGACCAAACCACTCTGTGTGACCACGAGGTCGTGTGGTTGCTCGGCGATCTCGAAGTGACGGTCTTTGACCTGCGCTCGTAGGTCGAGCCGCGCGAGTTCGCCTCGCGGTTTTAACGGATAGAGAGGTCCGATCAGGCCCGGAGCGTTGAGGGCCACGAACAGGTACCGCCCATCCTCGGAGATGTCCATGCGTGTCGGTGTCGCCCGGAATTGGTACTCGCGATTCACTAGGCCGGTCGTGAGATCGATGACGACGACACGATGCGTTTGGCTATCCAACGTGTAGAGCCGACGACCGATCACGTCCTCCGCCATGTCTTCGGGCACGAACGGAAGTTCCCATGGAAGGTTGGGCGCAGAGTCCGAGCCAGCGTCCGGAACGAACTGAACCTGGATAGGCCGTGTCACCTCGGTCGAATTCCCGTACGGATCGATCGCGAGAAGGCGCGTCAAGTACTGTCCGCTCAACTGATAGAAGTATTCTCGGGTCGCTGACAGACTCGCTGGCCCGTCCCAGGTACCGTCGCCATCGAGATCCCATCGGTAGCGAATCGGGCCTGGCGATCCTTCATCGGTGCTCGAGGATGCATCGAACACGAAGCGGTCGTTGGTCGATCCCACCGTACCGGGTGTGACAGTCAACACCGGGACCGGCGCAGGGTTGAGGTCACCGTCAACGGCAGGATGCGCGAATGTTCGGACGCTCGTCTCATGTCCATCCTTCAGCAAGACGTACACAAGGTCATTGGAGAACCCGAGCGCAACCGGAGTGCCCACGAATGGGTACTCGGTTAGCAGCGACTCGCCCGATCGCATGTCGTAGAACCGGACCCACTTTGGATTGACCCGGTTGTCCTGCTCGCAGGTGGCGATCAAGTGTCGGCGATCGTCGACCGCTAGCAATGTGACGGTGTCCCGATTACCGATGCGCTCGCGCGGTTTCAGGTCGCGCTGATTGTCGGTGGACGCCGCGAATCGCTCTCCGGTGTCTGTAACGAGTAGGGTCCCGTCGCTAGACACAAACATGAAACGGTTGATGTGGGCGCCGTCGGCCGATGCGGAATCGGGGTTGATGCGCAACTCGCTGTTTGGCAGCAAGTCGAACCTCCGGATCGACCCCTCCTCTTGGGTCGAATAGCCGTGGCTGCCCGATGGATGAAGTTTCAGATACCGCGGGCGTCGGGCGAAGTCTGAGGAAAGCACCGCGCCAACGCGCGCATCGAGCAGGAAGAGCTGCGATGCACTGGCTGGATAAGGAGAGACGACCAAGCGCTCGTCACCCGTGGCAGCGATATCGATCAGATCGCCGTTGAAGAGCAGCATGCGGTCGACCTGCTCGGTCTCTAGGTCGAGCGAGGCGATGAAGTTCGGACCAGGAGCCGCAAACGGGTAGTGGTCGGTACGCTGCGTCGTAATCAACCTGAAGAAGATCCGCTTGCCATCTGGCGTGGCGCTCAGCGCGCCTGGCCAATGATCGAACCGGTAGACGCGTGTCAACAGACCCGTCGGAGCATCGAGAACGTACAGGGCTCTCTCTTGACCACTAGCGAGGTAGATTCGTTTGCGCACCGAATCGAAGAAGGCCTCGGATGTATCGACCGGCAGGTTGAACGCCGCGTGCGGCGGCGCCGGTTCCCCGCCGTCAGCAGCGAATGAAACCGTTATGTCCCGCTCGGTTTGATCGACGAGGCCCAGCGGATCCTTGACTTGCACACTGATCCTTCGTGGGCCCGGGCTGCGGTACCGCCACGTGGCGATGCTGCTTACCGAGAAGGGCGCATCCCAAGAGCCGTCGCCGTCGAGATCCCAACGGAACATCAGTTGATCCGGCTGCTCGGAGTCGGTGCTCATCGACGCATCGAACAGGACCGTGTCGACAGTGGTCGGGTTCAGGCCGGGACTCACCGTCAGGACGAGATGTGGCGATGAGTTGTTTGCACCGTCAGGCGCTGGGTGTGGAAACAGTCTCAGACTGGATGAGGCGGACTGGCTCAGTCTGTTCATCACGACGCCGACATGGGCCCCAGCGAAGCCGACGCTGACAGCCGAACCGTCGAGGGAGTACGTCGGCCCGAACCACTCGCGCGTTTGGAGATTCGCAAACCGGAGTGTGCGTGAACAAAAGCTGCAAGAGTTGGCGAGCGCCGTTGTGAGACGGGGAGCGTCGAAGGCTGCGGCCGATAGAGGTCCATAGGCTACGGGCGGGAGAGGCTTGAGGTCATCCGCTGGATCCTCTCGGGACGTGAGGAACTCGCCTCCAGAGTGGAGCAACGTCTCGCCCGATGGCGAGATCCAAACAGGGCTCCCGTACACCTCTGCCGCAGCGCTTCCGAGAGTCAACTGTCCATCGGCCGAGATCTCGAGGCGTCGTATGGTGCCGAGATAGTCGGCTTGCAGATAGGCGCGCCTCAGACTGGGGTGCAGCGCCACATCGGTCCAGGTGCGAATTGCCACTGTGGAGAGAACCGAACAGTCACGACTGTCGACCGTCATGACGCTCGACCCAGAAACGGTGGCCGTCGTCAAGAGAAGATCGTGATCGTTGATGACCGCGAGTCGGTATGGATCCTGATTGATTCTGCAGTACCGATCGAGCGTACCGGCGGTCAGGTTGAAAGCACCCAAAAAGCCATGATCGTTCGGGCTTCTCGGCTGTCCGTGCTCTCCAATCGGAGCCGAGACGAATAGTCGCTCCTGGTCGGGTGACATCGCGAGCGCTTCCGGACGGGCATCGAAGTGGAAAGTCCGCGTGATGCGACCGCTCGTGGCGTCAACGAAGTGAACCGCCCGGTTGTTCCAGTCGGCGATGTAGACGCGATTGCGAGCGGCATCGAAGACCGCATTCGTCGCCTCGAACGGGAATTCGAACGGATCATGGGCAGCACCCGGCTCGCCCGAGTCGGGTGTGAACAGCACAGGGAACTCGCGACTCTTGACCGTGACCAAGCCGAGGTCATCCTTCACGGCCAACTTGGCGCTGTGAATCCCTCCGGTCGCGTATCGCCTCGTTGCGGTCGGAACATCGCTGAAGGGCCCGTCCCAAGTTCCGTCCTCATCGAGGTCCCATCGGAAGCTCAGTCGACTCGGCGACTCGATGTCGCTGCTAGCCGTTGCATCAAACAGGATGAGATCTGCGGTCGTGGCGCCGAACTCCGGCGTGATACTGAACACGGCGT
>CAZAHQ010000187.1:0-7528 GCA_964484415.1 uncultured Acidobacteriota bacterium
GAGATAAAAGTGCACCGGCTCCCGCGTCGTCAACTGCAACTGAAGTCGGTCACCAACCACAACGCGACCGCCGTTGGCTAGCGGTTCGGTCAACCAAGCACCATTGCTTTGGCGCAGCAGCTTGGCGTCTACCGACAGCGGACTCACGCCGAGAGGCGTCGCGCGCATCGCTGGCGTCGCCTCCGCCGATTCCACGTGCAGTGGCTTGGCCGCCTGTTGTCGCAACAGTATGGATGCCGTGATCACTGCAGCCACGGCGCCGATTCCGATCAGCCACGCGCTCACGCCGCGGCGCGACGAACTTCCGAGCGCCGTAACGAGCTGAGCTTCCATCGCACCGGCTGTTGCGTAGCGCAGCCCTGGGTCGTGCGCGAGCGCGCGCTCGACGACAGCGACGAAGGCCGCTGGCAGATCAGCGCGGCGATCGCGCAAACGTGTCAGCCGGCCTTGGGCATGCGCTGCTTGAAGTTCATCAACGCTCTTGGCCTCGACCGGAAAGCGGCCGCACACGAGGAAATAAAGCAGCACTCCCAATGCATAGGTGTCACTGGCGGTCGACGCTGGCGATCCAGCAAGCAACTCCGGCGCCATGTACAGCGGCGTACCGGTCGTGGGTGCCGTTGCACCGTGTTCCGAGCGATCGACACCAGCGCCGAAATCCATCAGGACGATCCGCCCGCCATTCTCGCGTATGACGTTGTCGGCCTTGAGATCGCGATGCAGCAAACCAGCGGCATGCACCGCCGCCAAGGCGCGACACAACTCGATCCCGATCGTCGCGGTCTCCGCCGCGCCGAGTGGACCATGCTCGCCGACCCAGTCGCGCAGCGTGTGCCCCTCGATCAGTTCCATCCAAAGGCCGAGTCGGCCATCGTGTTCCGCCGCACCGTATACGGTCACAACGTTGGGATGCCGCACCCGCGCGAGCCGTGGCCCTTCCGCCAACAATCGCGCGCGCACCGCTGGATCGGCGGCGACCTCGCGATCGAATAGCTTCAACGCCACGCGACGTTCGAGGGCCGGATCGAGCGCAGCGTACACCGTGCCGTAGGCGCCCCGACCCAAAGTCGACTGCACTTGCAACGATCCCCAGCGCTCGAGCGGCATGCTCTCGTCGCCGTGAGCGGCGGCGATCGCGGCAACGACGCGTAGCCGCTCCAATGTGCGGCGCCGCACGAAGTCCGACTCGGTGCGTGTCAGCAGATCCCAATCGACCGCATCGCCATCAGCGACGCGCGCGGCCAGCTCGAGCAGATCGTCGCGTTCAGTTGCCATCGCCGAGTTCCTCCGTGAGCTTGAGCACTGCGCGGCCGACCGCCATCCGGGCCGCATCGGCGGATGGCTTGCCGAGTGCTTCGGCCAACTCCTGGTACGACAGCCCCAATTCGATCCTGCCCACGATCGCCTCGCGGTCCTCATCGCGCAGTCGTGCCAGAGCGCGCTCGTAACGCTCGACCTGCTCGCCGCCGATGGCCTGCTCCAATGGCGACAGCGCGCCCGATGTCGGGACCACCTCGGGGTGAAGCGGCTCGCTTGCCGGCCGGCGGCGTACTTGGCGCAGGTGATCGCGAATGCGATTGAGCACCACCTGCCGCATGTAGGCCTGCAACGAGCCTTCGTTGCGTAACTGCAGCGCGCCGATCTCGCGCACGGTCGTCAGCATCGCGTCCTGCACCAGATCGCCGGTGTCGAGCATTCCGCGCGCCCACGGTGGGAGGCGACGTGAAGCAAACCGAGTCAGCCGCGGCAACAATCGAGCGCACAACCCATCGAACGCCTCCGAATCACCGCTGCGCGCCTTGGCGAACAACTGCAGCGTGGAGTCGGGCTGGCGATCATCGCGTGGTGGTACTTGACCGGTCTGATCCATGGTTCGCCGGGAAGTGTACGCGCATTGTGCGTTGACCCTCGCGCGACGCGCTTGGTAGCATGCAAGGCCGGTGGAAGCGAGGGTGTCTTGTTGAAGCGGCCGAGTTTCTCGATCATCGCGTTGATGGCTGCAATCGCTGCGGTCGGCGCTCGCGCTGGTTTCGCCGCCGACGATTCCTCCACCGAAAGCGAGCTGCGCCGCGCACTCGCAACAGCCGAGACCGAATCCGGACTCGACTCCGCAGCGGTGGCAGACGCGCTCGATCGCTTGGTCGCTGCGGCGTTGGATAGCGATACAGCACCGACGGCCGAGTGTCGCGGGTGGGCCGAGCGCGCCACAGCGATCCGCGAGCGCACGGCAGGACCGACCTCGATCGAACTCGCCAACTCGCTCTACGGCGAGGCGAGGTTGGCGTTTCGGCAAGTGCGATACGCCGACGGGGAGCAACTCTACGATCGCGCAGCGCGGCTCTTCGAGCAGATTCAAGGACCCAACGGGATCGAACTCGCCGCGGCATTGAATGATCGAGCACTCTGCCTGCAACTGCTGGCTCGGTTCGACGAGGCCGAGCCGCTCTACCGACGAGCGCTCGCAATTCGTACCGAGCGCCTGGGCCCCGATCACAGCGACACTGCCGGCAGCATCAACAACCTCGCCGCGCTCGCTCGTCACCGCGGGGAATACGCCGAGGCGATCCGGCTGTACGGCGATGCGCTGACCCGCTTCGAGCACGCCGAGGGAGTCGACGGTGTGCATGTCGGCACCGTGCTCAACAACATTGCTGTCTGCCAGCAGTTTCTTGGCGACTACGAAGCTGCCGAGGCGGCGCTCCGTCGCTCGCTGGCGATTCGCGAGCAGCGCTACGGACCGGACCACACGTCGGTCGCGACTGCGTTGTCGAACTTGGCGAGCGTGCTCGATGACATGGCGCGCTTCGCGGAAGCACGGCCGCTGTTCGAACGGGCGTTGGCCATCACCGAGAAGCAGCAGGGCACCAGCCACCCTCGTCTGGCGTTGCTGCTCAACACCTTGGCCGTGATGCTGCGGCACATGGGCGACTTGGACGAGGCGGAGCGCACCTATCGGCGCGCGCTGACGATCGCCGAAACCGGTTGGGGCGTCGACAACCCCGAGACATCGCGGGTGCGTTACAACCTCGCCGTGCTGCTGCAAGAGCGGGGCGATCACCGTGGCGCGATCGAGTTGCTTACGCAAGTTCAAGCGGCGCAGGAAAAGGTGCTGGGGCTGGACCATCCCGATCTCGGCGCCACCTTGCACACACTCGGGGTGAGCCGTCGCGAAACAGGCGACTTGATGTCCGCCCGGGCGTCGCTGCAACGCGCGCTGCAAATTCGCGAAGCGAAACTCGGCGTCAACCACCCCATGACCGCGGCCACGCTTTCCGAGTTGGCCACGCTGGATGAACGCTCTGGAAACACGGCCGAGGCCGAGCGTCATTTGCAGCGCGCCCTCGCGATCCTCTCGCAGAGTCTTGGAGAAAAACATCCGCAGGTGGCGACGGCCTGGCGACGATTGGGGTTGTTTCATGCCAGGCTCGGCGATTCTTCCCGCGCGCTGGATGAAGCGTTGCGCGCTGAGGCGATCGGACGCGAGCACTTCCAACTGACGGTCGAATCGCTCGCCGAGGACCGCGCTCTGTTGTGGATGCAAGCGCGTCCCTCCGCGGTCGATTTGTTGCTTTCGATCACGGCACATCAGCCGGTGACCAAGCTCGAACCGGTGTGGAATTCGGTACTGGAAGCGCGCGGCGCTGTTTACGAAGAGCTGGCAGCGCGACGCCGTGCGTTGACCGCGACCAATGCCAGCGACGCTCGACGCTTGCGCACCGCGCTGCAGGCAACCACCACGCGCTTGAGCCGATTGTTGGTGCGAGGTCCGGGCACCATGCCGGCCGATCGCTACACCGCGATCGTCAGTGCCGCAGCCACCGCGCGCGATGCAGCCGAGGAAGCGTTGGCTAGTTCCACACTTGCGTACCGACGTAAGCGCGAGCGCGAGCAAGCCGACGTGATGGCAATCGGTAAGGCCCTGCCCGCGGATGGTGCACTGGTTGCCTTCGTCGAGTTCGACGACGTCACGGCCACCGCAGCAGGCCGGCGCTACGCGGCGTTCACGCTGCGCGCCGGCCGGACTCCACAATGGCATCTGCTGGGGGATGCCGCGGAGATCGATGCTCGAGTCAGCCGGTGGCGGCGCGAGGCCGGCACACCGCCGGGAGTCGATCGCCTCGCCGAGGCTCGTTATCGCGACGTTGCCACGCAATTGCGCCGAATCGTCTGGGACCCGCTGGCTCGCGATATCGAGGGTGCCGCGCTGATCTTGATCGTTCCCGAAGGGAACTTGCATCTGGTGAATTTCGCGACGCTGCCCCGCGATGACGGATCGTATCTGGTGGAGGCCGGCGCACCGATTCAGCATCTGGCGACCGAGCGCGATGTCCTCGGCTTTGGCCCGGTGCCCACGAGTCGCAGCCTGCTGGCAGTGGGTGGAGTGAACTACAACGCTGCCACCACACGCGCCGCCAATGACCGCCCAGCGATAGCGAACGCCGACACGATGGAATCGCTGCGTAGCGTGCCCGAGCCGTGTCGCAACTTTGCCGCGATGCAGTTCCCTGCTCTTCCCGGCGCGCAGCAAGAGGTCGACGACATTGCGCTGTTGTGGCGTCGCTCGCACCGTAGCGATCGCGCGCCGATCGTACTTACCGGCGATGCAGCCAACGAAGGAGCGTTCAAGAGGTTGGTACCGGGAAAACGTTTCGTGCATCTGGCGACGCACGGCTACTTTCTGAAGGGCGCGTGCGAACAGTTGCCGCGCACGCGTGGCGTCGGCGAATTGGTGGCGGCGGACGAGCCACTCGCGGGAGGGCAACCCTCGGAGTGGACGCCACCGGCGCTCGGGCTGGCGCTGGCCGGCGTCAATCAGCGCCCGGGACATTCCGGCCTCGGCGAAGACGGCATCGTCACCGCGGAGGAACTGTCGGCGCTCGATTTCAGCGCTGCCGAGTGGGTCGTGCTTTCCGCGTGCAACACCGGCGTGGGCGATGTGCTCAGCGGCGAGGGAGTCTTGGGTTTGCAGCGCGCGCTGCAGATCGCAGGCGCACGCAGCGTCGTCATGAGTCTTTGGCCTGTTCGAGACGACGATGCGCGCGCTTGGATGAACGCGCTGTACCGCGCACGTCTGGTCGAGCACAAGCCAACGGCGACCTCCGCTGCCGCCGCTGCGCTCGACCTCTTGCAGACGCGACGCGCAAAACGGATCGACACCCATCCGTTTCACTGGGGTGCATTCGTCGCTGCCGGCGACTGGCGCTAGTCGCCCCTCACCAACCCGTTTGGCGCGCATGCCGGCCTCATCTCGAAGAGAGAAACGGACGCGGCCACAGCGAGCGACACGCCGCGGCCGCGAGTCGATCAGGAGTGACCGCCCGTCCCCTTGATCAGGATGGCGACGCTGCGTTTCCTGTCGCCTTCGGCCTGAACGCTGCCGCGCGTGTGCATGACCAGCTTCATGTTGGTGCCCTGTTGGCGAATCACTCCGTGATTGTCCTGTGACTTGACGACCACGACGGTCGGCACACCGTAGGACTCGGTCGCCTCGGCCTGCAGCGCAGCCGTCAACTCGACCACATCCAGCTTGATCGAGAACGAGTTCCCCTTCTTGGGCGCCTTCCAGGTGCATGGATACGTAGCAGCAAGGTCGCCGTTCTCCTTGTAAACCTGCATCGTGCAGGTGCCGGTGCGATCGGCGGCCACGCCGTCGAACGTCAGGACCGCCGAGCCGAGCACTTGATCGTCTCTGCCTTGCCCCTGAACCGTGACAACTCGACTGCCTTCCAATGTCCACACGGAGCCGCCAACCTCGGTCGCGAACACGGGAGCGGCCCAGGTGCCAAGCGCCAACAGTGCTGCCGCCGCCAACGCGGCCGATAGCCGGAACTGCTTCATCTCGGTCTCTCCTTCTGCGGGGCACCATGCCCCTCACCATGAACAGACGATTCCCGAGGGGAAACCGAACACGATTCGCAGGAATCTCTTGCGGGCCGCTCCTGATACCGGTCGCTTGATCCTCGATTTCGGCTGGGTCAAGCTCCCCCAGCGGTCATTCAGTAGAAGGGGGTACTTTCATGCGCTCGGTGCGACTCGGGTTCGGTTGGCTTGCGTGCCTGTTCGTCGTCGTTCCAACGGTTGCTCAGGATCTGTTCGTATCGCTGCAGACGATCGCCCCAGCGGCCAAGGGGTATGACGTATCAGGCAAGACGCTCAGCCTCGGGCGATTGGAGTTCGAGTTCCAGGCCGGTGCTCTGTTTCCGCTCGTCGATGGAGACGGCACGGCGTCGGGATTTGTGTTCGAGGGTAAAGGCCGATACGTCTATCGCGTCGATGATCTTGTCGATCTTGAAACGTTCCAGCGCAACTGCGACCTGCAAGCCAAGAATCTGGCTCACTCCGACCGGTCGATTTATGACACGTTCGACCGAGCACTGCTCGTGATGGCACAGCCGCAATGGAAAGAGGAGCTTGGCTCCGTCGCCTCGCAGGGGACTCCGGCCTCGTTGACCGAGTGGTTTCAGAAACGCTGGCAGAAGATCGAAACGGAATGGAGCGCAGCCAGCCATCGAATCGCCGAGTCGCGCCTCAACATCGAGCATGGACAAGTCGCCTATGTCGAGATCGATGGCGATCATGCGCCGATCGCGTACCAGTTGGAACTGCAGCGAGGTCGTGCCGAGTCGTTCGGGACACTGTGGCAGCCACCCGGTTACGACTGGCGCGCCTATCGCAGCATCTCGTTTCAGGCCAGCGCCGGTTGGGAGCGTAAGCCCAAATCACGCTGGATCGTCGACAAACTATCGCTGGACGTGACCAAGGGGGAGAAGGTCGACGGCACCGTGCGCGGAGCCCTTTCAATCAAGATCCTGGCTGCCGGTCAACGGGTGTTGAGCTTTGAACTACTCAACAGCCGTGACGATGCACCTACCTCCAACTGGACCAGCCAGAAGAACAAGCTGACGCTGCGCCGTGTCACCGATGCCGCGGGGCGCGAGCTGCGCTTCTCGCATCGCTTCGACGAGCTGCTGATCGATCTGGGCGAGGCACCGCCCGTCAATACACGACTGGAATTGGCATTCGAGATCGAGGGTGAGTTCTTCACGGCAAAGGGCGGAGAACGCGGTGACGTAGTCGCCGACTTGTCGCGCCTCGCGTGGTACCCCAGCCCGATCGGTTTTGGCGACGCGAGCTTCACTCTCGATTTGAGCGTGCGTTGCCGCAAGAACCTCCGCCCGATCAGTACCGGCGATACGGTCGAGTTGAAGGAAGACGGTGACGACGTCGTCATGCGGGCCAAGAGCGGAACACCGGTATCGTTCGCGAGCCTTCTGATGGGCAAGTACGTGAGCTACAGGATCGATCTGGGCGGCGGGAGAACGCTCGGAGTTCACGGCTACGGGAACATCTCGCAGGAGACGGTCAATCAGCAAGCCGCTGTTTTCGCGGAGCTGCTGCGCAGCCTGGAGCGGTTGCTCGGAGAGTTGCCCTATCGCGAAGTCGACATTGTCGAGGATCCCGAGGACTGGGCAGTCTTCAGTTATGGGCATGCCACACCTGGTGTGGTCATGGTCAGTTCTCCGATGTT
>CAZAHQ010000188.1:0-7527 GCA_964484415.1 uncultured Acidobacteriota bacterium
CGCCGTTGCAGCGTATTTGGCGCTTGGGGCCGGCGGGAAGTGGTGCGTGGTATCGGAACGAGCGGCGTGTCGTGGTGGTCGGGCGATGAGCGATGGTGCGGGAGGTCGGGTGTTTCCTGGCCAGTTGCTTCGGGGTCAGACGCTTCGACGCCCGTCTGTGTGTGGGAGAGCAGACGGTGCGAGGCCTGACCATCCGGCCTGGGGTCATGCGAGGTCGGATCGTGCAACGTCGAGTCATGCAGCGTCGGGTCATGCCACGTCGGGTCATGCGAGATCGAGTCATGCAACCTCGATCGATGCGAGATCGGATCGTGCAACGTCGAGTCATGCAACGTCGTGCTCTGCGAGACCGAGTTATGCAACCTCGAGCGATGCGAGATCGGATCGTGCAACATCGAGTCATGCAACGTCGTGCTCTGCGAGACCGAGTTATGCAACCCCGGGCGATGCGAGATCGGATCGTGCAACGTCGAGTCATGCAACGTCGTGCTCTGCGAGATCGTGTCATGCGAGATCGCGTCATGCGAGGTCAGGGCCGCGAGAGATCGATCCGAGCGCGAGAGGGGCGACCGTTGGTGACAAGACAGAGCGTGCGAGATAAGCGCCGCCGTGTGGGTCACGGTCAGGCAGGGTCGTGCCAGTGACGTCCACTTTGGGGGTATCGTCTCGGCATGAGGAACTCCCGTTCGACCAGCCACCTCTACGAGCACCGCAGCGAACCGATCTTGTCACGCGCCGGCTTCGCGTGGCGCATGGTCGGGCACGGGTTGGTCGCGGGGCTCCTGATCGCGTTCGTGCTGTTAGTGGGTGTGTTGGGATATCGCTGGACCGAGGGGATGAGCTGGCTCGACGCATTGCTCAATGCATCGATGATCTTGGGCGGCATGGGGCCCATTGGGGAGTTGCAGACCAAGGGCGGCAAACTGTTCGCGTCGGCGTACGCGTTGACCTGCGGTGTCGTCGGCATGGCGGTCTTCGGCGTGCTCTTCGCGCCAGTCGCGCACCGGCTGCTGCATCGCTTCCACTTGGACGAAAGCGGCACGTCCCGCTAGGGCGCCGGCTTCGGGCAGGCCAGTCGTTGCTCATTAGGCAACATCGTCACCCCGATGGCGTCGGCCAGTCGAGGGGCAATGTCGTACGGCGTATCGGGCGTCGCGACGGTTCTCGCGCGAACGCCGGCGCCCCATTCCAACCACGGAACGTGCGTGTCGTAGCGATGCGGCGATCCGTGACCGGTGCCGCGAATCGGGTCGACGAAGACCACCACGTCGGGCTTGGGAACGATCTGCGCATCGCCGGAGCGCACGGGAACGTAGTCGTGCTGCACGAAACGTGTGTACGGATTGCCGGCGTCCCAGCCCTTGACGTTGCTCATCAGATAGAGGCCGTCGATCTGGTTTGCATACTGCGTTGTCACGACCTGCTGCAGCGCTGCATCGACATCGCGGCGATCGATCGTACGGCCACAAACACCGGCAGCCTTGACGCTGCGTTTGTATGGGAACAGAGTCTGGTCGTAGAACAGATTCAGGCTGCGCATCGCCAGAATCGGGCGCGTGCCGGCCGGCAGACACAGCTCGACCGCAATCAACCGATTGAGCCAATCGAGAAGATCCAACGGAGCAGCGGTGCTCTCGGAGGAATACAACCGGCGACGTTGGGCTTCCTCGCGCGACGGCGCGTGCGGCTCGGGCAGCGGCGGCATGCCGTGATCGGCCGACAACGCCACCGCGACGTGTTCGCGTCCGATGCGACGCTCGAGGGTGTCGAGCAAGCGGCCTAGCTCGAGATCGAGGCGCAAGAGGGTGTCGCGCGTCTCGTTCGACTCCGGGCCGTAGTAATGCGCCACATTGTCACTGCCGGACAACGAGAGCAGCAGCATGTCGGGAACACTGTCCCGGCCCAAGGCCATCACCTCGTCGTCGAGTACTGCCAACGCCAAATCGAGACTCAGGTGATCGACCAACGGGCTGTGGTACGCCCCTGCCGCAGCGCCGTTGCTGTGCAGCCGAAGATCGTGATCGAAGCCGAGCCCAACCACCGGCCACTGATGCATCGCCAAGCCGGTGGTTTTCAACGGCGTTAGATCGGGCCGTTGTAGAGGCTTCCAAACGAATTCCGCTTCGTCGAGTTGCTTGAAGGCGGCGGCGCGCTGCGCATTGAAATGATCGAGCACGTTTCCGGCCGGTGTGCCGGCTCCCGATCCTGCGTAGGCGGCGCTCGTGCGAAAACCGCTGTTGCGGCGGTCATACCAAAAGACAGCGTGCTGCGGGCTTCGTCCGGCCAGCAGGATCGCCCCGCGATCTTTGCCAGAGATCGCAACCACACGCGCGCCCGGATGTTGCACCACCAGTCGATCGGCCAACGTGTCGAGTAGCAGCCGGCCGGCGCCGGGACCGTTGGGTACATCGACGCAGTACGCACTCTTTTGTTTTCCCGATGGGTCGGGCTCGAACCACTCGTTGGCGGTGATGCCATGACGGCAGGGCAATGCGCCGGTACCCAGTGAAGCATGTCCCGGACCGGTCTCGGTATTCATGTGGGTGTAGTTCGTTTCGGTGTGTACGCGCCCCTCGTCAAGCAAACGCTTCAATCCGGAGGTGTATAGCGAGCGGTACGCCAAGAGGTTGTCCTGGGACAAGCCATCGATCGAGATCAGAACCCCAAGGCGCGCCGGCTCGCCGCCGATTGCGACGCCACCCATGGCGACCCACCAGCAGGCCCAGACACACACAACAAGTCGCTTGATCATTCGCGCTCCGCCCCGCGGCGTGGCGCGGAACGCGCAAGGCTTCCGGGAGTCGCGCTTGCTGTCAAGTCCGATTCGGTGATGCAACTCGACGGCAAGCCAGGCATGCTGCGCGGCTCCGATGCGACGCCTGCACCTGATCGAGCTCGAGGATCACCCTTGGTGCCCCGCACCCGTACGCGATGCGGCGACCGATTATTTGCAGTTTGGGATCGAGCAACTCCAGCCGTACCGAGTGATCGCGAGTCATCTGAGCGCAGCGCTCATGCAGACCGGGTCGCGACAGGTCCTCGACCTATGCTCGGGTGGCGGCGGCCCCTGGAAGAAACTCTGGTCGCAACTGAATAACCCCGCGCTGACCGTGATGCTTTCGGATCGATTTCCCAATCGCGTCGCGCTGGAGTGGTTGCAACGCACGTCCGGTGGCCGGCTTCGGTTCATCGACGAGCCGGTCGATGCCACCCATGTGCCACGACACGTGACCGGGTTTCGCACGCTCTTCACGGCGTTTCACCACTTCGCACCGGATGCGGCGGCGCAGATCGTGTCCGATGCGGTTTCCGCAGGTGAGGGAGTTGGGATCTTCGAGGTGACCGAACGCCGAGTCGGTGCGGCACTGTGGATCCTGCTGGTGCCGCTGGTGATCCTCTTGATCACGCCATTCGTTCGCCCATTTCGTTGGTCACGATTGTTCTGGACCTACGTGATCCCTGCGGTTTCGTTGGTGGGGCTGTGGGACGGGGTGGTGTCGTGTCTGCGCAGCTACACGACCGATGAACTGCGCGAGATAGCCCACGCCGCGGGCGGCGACTACGACTGGAACGTCGGCGTGGAACCGGTGCCGCGAAGCTTCCTTCGCGTGACCTACCTTATTGGCGTGCCTCGCGCTGCGGTGGCCGAGCGCCAAGCAGAGTGAGTACCAAGCGAGCTGAACGCGAAGCAAGGTGAGCGTCAAGCAGAGTGAGCGCTCGGTGCAGGAGCGCCCGCTCGCTAGGTTGGCAGCACAGCCTCCCCGATCTTGCGCCACGCGCGGCCATCGCGTTCCAGCAACTGTTCAGCTTCCTTCGGTCCCCATGTGCCCGAGGCGTAGTTGGGGAAGGTCCGCGGGCGCAGCGCTTCCCAAACATCGAGCACTGGCGTGACGACACTCCAAGACGACTCCACCATGTCGGCGCGTTGAAACAGCGTCGCGTCGCCATTCATCGCGTCGTAGAGCAGTCGCTCGTAACCCGTGGCTGGCGTGCTGCCGAAGTAGTCGGAATAGCGGAAGTCCATGTTGACAGTGCCGAGTTGCAGCACAGCGCCGGGGATCTTGGCGCCGAAACGAAGCGAGATTCCTTCGTCGGGCTGAATCCGGATCAACAGCAGGTTGGGAGTGAGTCGTTCGACGGCGGTCTGTCGAAACATGATGAACGGCGCGCGTTTGAAGTGAATCGCGATCTCGGTGACGCGCTTGGGCATCCGTTTGCCGACGCGCAGGTAGAACGGGACATCGGCCCATCGCCAGTTGTCGATCGACAGCTTCATCGCAGCGAAGGTTTCGACCGAAGACTCGGTGGCGACATTCGGCTCGTTGCGATATCCGATCAGCCGCTCATCGCCGACCATGCCTTCGCCGTACTGGCCACGCACGGTGCGATTGAGAACCTCCTCCGGCGACATCGGCTGGATTGCGCGCAGGATCTTGGCCTGCTCGTCGCGCACGGCGTCGGCAGCAAAACTGATCGGCGGTTCCATCGCGGTCAGCGAGATCAGTTGGAAGACATGATTGGGAACCATGTCGCGCAATGTACCGGCTCGCTCGAAATAGCCGCCGCGGCTTTCGACGCCGAGCGTTTCGGCGACTGTGATTTGCACATGGTCGACATACCGTCGATTCCAGACCGGCTCGAAGATCCCGTTCCCGAACCGAAAGACCAAGATGTTCTGTACGGTCTCTTTGCCCAGATAATGATCGATCCGGTAGATCTGACTCTCGTCGAGTGTCCTGCGCAGTTGTGCGTTGAGCGTTCTTGCAGAGTCCAGGTCACGGCCGAACGGCTTTTCCACAATCACGCGCCGCCAGCTTCCCAACTCTTGTTGCGTCAACCCCACGGACCCGAGTTGCTGCACGATTGGCCCGAAGTAATCGGGGCTGACCGCGAGGTAGTAGAGGTAGTTTCCCTTCGTCCCATGCGCACCATCGATCTCGGCAAGCTTGTCACGCAGCCGGCCGTACATGTCGACATTGTCGAACGCGCCGGAAACGTAGTGCAGCCGTTGGTCGAACCACTCCCAAAGCTGATCCTCGACGCTGCTGGTTGCGAACTCGCGAATCTCCCGCCGGAGCTTGTCGCGAAAGTCGGTGTCGGTCATCTCGCCACGCGCCACCGCAACGATCGCGAAGCCGTCCGGCAGCAGTTTCTCTTTGGCGAGGTTGTAGAGAGCAGGGATCAGTTTGCGTTTGGTGAGATCGCCCGAACCGCCGAAGATCACGAGGGCGCACGGGTCGTGCGGGACGCCGCGCGCGCTGGCGTCGCCACCGTGCATTCCTGACTTCAAAGCATCGGTCATCTAGCCCTCACTTCTTGACTTCAACATGGCCGCCGAACTGCTTGCGCATCGCCGACAAGAGCTTCTCGGCAAAGGTGTGTTGCTGGCGCGAGCGGAACCGAGTGAATAGCGAGGCGGCGAGCACGTCGCACGGAACCGCTTCCTCGATCGCCGCCATGATCGTCCAGCGCCCTTCGCCGGAGTCTTGGACCGAGCCTTCGTAGCCGTCAAGCGCGGGATCTTCGGTCAACGCGATCGCGGTAAGGTCGAGCAGCCATGAGCCGACCACACTCCCGCGTCGCCACAGCTCGGAGATCTCGCCGAGATTCAGATCGAATCGCTGCGCTTCGGGCAGTTGCTCAGCGCCCGCGTGCTTCATGATGTCAAACCCTTCGGCATAGGCCTGCATCAGGCCGTATTCGATGCCGTTGTGCACCATTTTCACGAAATGCCCGGCACCGTGCGGGCCGCAATGCAAGAACCCCTCTTCGGCGGTGCTCTGCGCTCGCTCGCGGCCGCGCGTCGCCGGAATGTCGCCGCGCCCTGGTGCGAGTGAACGCAAGATCGGGGTCAGCGTTTGAAACGACTGCTTGGTGCCGCCGACCATCAGGCAATAGCCGCGTTCGGCGCCCCAAACGCCGCCACTCGTGCCGACATCGACGTAATCGATGCCGCGTTGTTTCAGCATTGCGGCGCGACGGATATCGTCCTTGAAGTAAGAGTTGCCGCCATCGATCACGATGGCGCCCTTGGGCAGGCGCGCCGCCAGGTCGCTGACGGTTTTCTCGGTCGGATCGCCCGCCGGCACCATGATCCAGGCGATCGGTTGATCCGGACCGAGCTTCTTCACGAACTCGTCCAGCGATGTCGCGCCGATCGCACCCTCGGCTTCGAACTCGCGAACTTTGTCCAGGCTCAAGTTGTAGACGACGCATTCGTGACCAAGACGCATCAAGCGGCGAACCATGTTGCCGCCCATGCGACCCAAGCCGACCATTCCGAGTCTCATATCCCGTCTCTCCTCAGACGCCTGTCAACGCGCCACAGCCAATAGCTCTTGGGCTGCACGTGCGATGGCATCGGGCGTCAGGCTGAATTTCTCATAAAGCTGTTTGATCGGTGCCGAAGCGCCGAAAGTGGGAACACCCAAGATCCGACCGTGCGCTCCGACCCAGCGTTCCCATCCAAAGGGTGAGGCCGCTTCGACCGCGACGCGCGCGGTCACCGCAGGGAGCAGCACCTGGTCTCGATAACCTTGCGACTGTTGTTCGAACAACTCCCAGCTCGGCATGCTCACGACGCGTGCCTGCACGTTGTTGGCAACCAGCGTTTCCCAGGCCTCGAGGCACAACGCTACCTCGGTTCCGCTGCCGATCAAGATCACGTCCGGTTTGCCGGAGGGGGCTTCGGCCAACACATACGCGCCGCGTGCTACGCCGGATGCGCTCGCGAACTTGTTGCGATCGATCGTCGGGACCGCTTGCCGGCTCAGCGCCAGCAGCACCGGCTCGTGACGCAGCGGCAGAATCACGCGCCAGCATTCGGCCACCTCGTTGGCGTCGGCCGGCCGCATCACGATCAGATTGGGGATCGCGCGCAGCGAGGCGAGGTGCTCGACCGGTTGATGCGTGGGGCCATCCTCTCCAAGGCCGATCGAGTCGTGCGTGAAGATGAACACCACCGGCAGTTCCATCAGCGCCGCGAGGCGAATCGCCGGGCGCGCGTAGTCGGTGAACACCATGAAGCTCGCGCCATACGCACGCAGACCGGAAAGAGCCATGCCGTTGCAGGCCGCGCTCATCGCGAATTCGCGAATGCCAAAGTGCAGATTGCGGCCGCCGTGATCGTGCGGTCCGAAATGTCCAGCGCCCTCGAATGTCAGCAGCGTTTTGGTCGAGGGAGCGAGATCGGCCGACCCTCCCACCAGCCACGGCAGTTTGGCCGCGACGGCATTGAGTACCTTCCCGCCGGCCTCGCGTGTCGCCATTCCCTTCGGATCGGGAGGGAAGATCGGGATCGCGGCGTCGCATTCGCGTGGCGTTGTGCCGTCGAGCAGCGCCTGCAGTTCGGCCGCTTCCGCAGGGTACTGCGCGGCATAGCGCGTGCGCATCGCGTTCCAAGCGGTTTGCAGCGCCGCGCCGCGCGCGCCGACGCCGCCGGCGAAATGCTCACGCACGCCATCGGGAACCAAGAACTTCGCGTCTTCCGGCCAGCCGTAGCCGCGCTTGGTGAGGGCAATTTCTGCC
>CAZAHQ010000189.1:0-7501 GCA_964484415.1 uncultured Acidobacteriota bacterium
GATCGTCTTGGAGCGTTGCCGCGGGGGATTGCGACTTCCCCAAGCCGACCAACAACATCTCCAGGGTGTCGGCACCGCCGGCGCGTGCATCGTGCGGTACGAGTCGGACCCACTGATGCTGCGCAGCATCGGCCGAAGGATCACCGGAATCACCCTCCGCCGTCGTTGCCAACCGAGGCTGGGCCGGACGCGCGATCTGACCCCAATCCAAGGCGTAAACCACCGTCTCGCCGGGATGAAGTGGCGCGGCATCGGCCCGAACTCCCGAGGCCTCCACCACACCGACGCGCTTGATTGCAATCTCCGGCGGCGCTCCGCTGGCCGGCACAGTGGTCGCGAGCAATGCCAAAGCACTCAGCCAGGAGCCGATCATCGACGGATTCTCCGGGCACGCTCACGGAAGTAACGCAACAGCGGTTTGTCGTATGGCGATGAGGCATCCAGCGGCACCAGATCGGCGCCGGCCCGTCGCACCGCCGCGCGTGTTGCCTCGCGCCGGCGCGTTGCCTCCGACGCGAGCGCCGCGCGCACGGCGGCAGAGGATGTGTCGACCAAGCGACGCGCTCCCGTCTCGGCATCCTCGATCAAGACCAACCCCGCGCTGGGCAGATGGCGCTCGAGTGGATCGACGACTTCGAGCACCACCAGGTCGTGACGTTTCGCGACGAGGCGCAGCGGTCGTTCGAAATCGTCAGCCAACATATCGCTGATCAAGAAGACCACGGCGGGCCGGCGTTGGACGCGCAGCAGCAACTGCAGTGCTGCTGCCAAGTCGGTGCGGCGGCGTACCGTGGGTGGAATCAGGATCTCGCGCACGACGCGCAGGGCGTGAGTGGTTCCCGTCTTGGGCGGAAGGTACTGCTCGATGTGATCGCTGAAACGAATCAAGCCGACACGATCGCGATTGGCGATCGCGGCAAAAGCGACCAGGCCGGTCAGCTCGGCCATCATCTCGCTCTTGAGTTGCGCCGCGCTGCCGACTGCAGTGCTGCCCGAAACGTCGGCCAACACCATCACGGTCAGCTCACGCTCTTCCGTGAACAACTTCACGTACAGCGGCCGGTCGGCGCGCGAGGCGCGCGAGGTTACGTTCCAGTCGATCGAGCGCACGTCATCGCCGTGCTGGTACTCGCGAACCTCGGCGAACTCCATGCCGTGCCCACGAAATGCGGAGTGGTACGTCCCGGCCAACGTCTCCGAGACCAACCGGCGCGTCTTGATCTCGATGCGCCGCACCTTGCGCATCAGCTCCGGTCCAGCGATGGCGCGCGGTGCTTGGTTCACGGCACTTCGATGGCGTCGAAGACGCGACGCACGATTTCGTCGGCGCGGATTTCTTCGGCTTCGGCCTCGAACGACACGATGATGCGGTGGCGCAGCACATCGTAGCCGACGGCCTTCACGTCCTCGGGCGTGACGTAGCCGCGGCTGCGCACGAACGCAGGCGCGCGCGCCGCCTGGGCCAGGGCCTACGACGCGCGCGGCGATGCGCCGCACGAGACCAGTCCGACAGCATCGACCTTGTACGCGGCCGGCTCACGCGTCGCCCGCACCAGATCGATGATGTAGTCCTCGACCCGCGGATCGAGCCAGATCCGGGCGACCACACCGCGAGCGCGCTCGACATCGCTGGGGTGCAGTACGGGGCGGGGGGCGACAGGTTCGGCATTGGCCATGCGCCGCACGATGCTGCGCTCCTCGTCGCGCGAGGGGTAGTTGACGATCAGCTTCATCAAGAAGCGATCGACTTGCGCTTCGGGCAGCGGGTAGGTCCCTTCTTGCTCGAGCGGGTTTTGGGTGGCCAGCACCAGAAACGGCACCGGCAACGGGAATGTCTCGTCGCCGATCGTGACCTGTCGTTCTTGCATCGCTTCCAACAGCGCCGACTGCACCTTGGCGGGCGCGCGGTTGATCTCGTCGGCCAGGATCACGTTCGCGAAGATCGGGCCCTTGTGCGGGCGAAACGATTGATCGCGCGGATCGAAGACCAAAGTCCCGGTGAGATCGGCAGGAAGCAGGTCGGGGGTGAACTGCACTCGTTTGAAGGAGGCGTCAAAGGCGCCGGCCAAGGTGCGGACCAAGAGCGTCTTGGCCAAGCCCGGGACCCCCTCCAGCAGCAAGTGACCGTGGCACAACAGGCCGATCACGGTCTTCTCGATCAGCTCGGTTTGACCCACGATGGTGTGGCCGACCTCATCGACGAGCGCACGAAACGGCCCTTGCTCGCGCGCGACCTCTTCACCGATTTGCCGAACGGCTTCGTCCATGGTCGAACAGTTCCTCCAAAGTGCGGTGATTGTAGGGGGCGAGCGAGCCTACCGCCCGATGTCCCGCCTGATCCAACGCTCGAGCGGGGGAGGGCGTTCCCGGCGTGCTGATCGATTGAGTATTCGGGTGAGTTCTTCGAGGACTCTGATCCGTACTCACAAGAAATCACTTCACCGCGCGCGGGAACCTGGGTAAAACTCTGGGCCGGAGGGGTTCTACCGATGACTGGCAAGTGTGCGGCCCGGCGGTGTGGCCCGCGGAGGCGGGGACACCGATGAGCAAAGACGTGGGGCTGTGCCTGCGTTGCCTCTGGGGCCGCCGGGTCGAGAATCGGCGCGGGTCGAGTTTTCTTTTGTGTGGGCGCTCCGCCGAGGACGATCGCTTTCCGAAGTATCCCAAGCTGCCGGTCACGTATTGCGTCGGGTATGAACCGGGTGAGCATCGCCGCAGCGGCGGGCCCAACATCGAGCCGGCATTTTGATTGGAAGAGGAAACTACAGGCGCGACAACACCGCGCGTAGTTGCGGTACGAGGCGACGGTGCAAGAGTGCCTCGGCATCTTGAAGGGCGGCGTCGAGGTCGCGGTCGCGGCCCTGTAACTCAGAGATCAACTCCAGGACGTCGGGCGTGATTGCCGTGTGATCGTCGGCGGCCACAAGTCGCCCCAGGAGCAACTGCGCATACTGGCGATCGTGCTCGATCAGTTCTTGGCGGTTGTTGATCTGCACCATCATCTCGGCCACGGCGCTCGCGTCTTGCCACAGATGTGCGCCATCGGACAGGTCGGCGGAGATTCCTTGGTCCAGCCAGACGCGCATTCTTTCCTGGAGGCGGCGGAGTTGCACGCGATCGTTGATCCGAATGAACTGCGCTAGGCCGGAGTTGAGCACCTGACGCAGCAAGTCTTCGATGGCCAAGAGGCGTTCGCGGATCCGGCCCGGTGGCGGATCGGCAACGGCGAAGACGACGGCATGCACCGCGGTGTAGATCCGGCGAATCAGCAATGCTTGGCGGAGATCGCCACCGCTGATTCCGTTCTCGCTGGACAGCCCTTCTCGGGCGCAAATCGCGCGACCGATCACGGCGCCGGCGGAGGTGATCATTCCGCGTAGGCGGTTGCACTGAGCCACCAGGTCCCAGTGTTCGGTGCTTTCAGAGCGCCGCTCGATCTCTTCGATCGCTTGGCTCAACTGGAGTCGCGCCATGAAGAGCGTGTCCGAGACTTCGTCGGACGGCGCCTCGGAGAACTCATCGTCGACACTGTCCTCGCTGCTGGTGTCGTAGGTGGCTTGCAACCGGCCCACGACGTGGCGCGCCAACTCGCCGAGTTTCGCGACGGCCGGCGCGATGCGCGTTCGGTACTCGATGGGTGTGAGATCTTCGAAGCCGGATCGATCGAGTCGTCGCGCGGCTGTCGCAAGATCGCGCAAGGCCGCCAGCTCACGCTCGACGTGGGCCTTGGCGCCACTGGTCACTGCACCACTTTGGGCCACCTCGCTCACAGCAGATCCGTCTCCGCGCTCAAGGCAAACGAAGTCGAATCAATCAATAGGTAGCCACCCCCCAACCTGCAACCCGTCCCTCCCTCTCTCCCGAAATTCGGGGACGTTCTACCTAAAGCGCTGTTAGTCCTGCGTGCAGTCGCGCCATGTCGTGCGGGAGCCAGCCACACCGACCTTCGAATAACTCCGCTTTAGGTAGACCGTCCCCGAATTCAGGGGTTAGCCGGGGGGCCAGGTGAGTTTGCGGCCGGCGAGGAGGTGGAGATGGATGTGGAAGACGGATTGGCCGCCGTCGGCATTGCAGTTGAGAACGCAACGGTAGCCGGAGAGGTGGAGGCCGCGGGATTTGGCGAGTGAGGTTGCGACTGCGACCATTCGGCCGATCAGCGCAGAGTCCTCGGGGCCGATTTCGTTGAGCGTGTCGATGTGCTGGCGCGGGATCACCAACAAGTGCGTCGGGGCTTGCGGGTTGAGATCGGAGAATGCCACCACGAACTCATCCTCGTAGAGCAGCGTTGCCGGAATCTTGCCTGCGACGATCTTGCAAAACACGCAGTCGCTCACGAGAGCACCCCTGCAACGCGCTCGATCTTCGCGCCGAGCATCGCCAGCTTGGACTCGATCCCTTCGTAACCGCGATCGAGGTGATACACGCGATGGACCACCGTCACGCCGCGAGCCGCCAAACCTGCCAGCACCAAGCAGGCGCTGGCGCGCAGATCCGACGCCGTTACCTCGGCACCCGTCAGCGGCGTCGGCCCCTCGACGGTCGCGATGCTGCCACTGAGCACCACGGATGCACCCATCCGCCGCAACTCGGGCACGTGCATGAAGCGCCCTTCGAAGATCGTCTCGTTGATCTGCGAGGTGCCCCCCGCCTGCGTCATCAGCACCATGTACTGCGCTTGCAGATCGGTCGGAAAACCGGGGAACGGTTCGGTGATCAGATCGTGAGCCTGCAGCGGCCGGCCATTGCCGACCCGAATCCAACCGTGCCCCGTTTCGACCCGCAGTCGCACCCGCTCGAGTTGCTGCAGGACCGCACCGAGATGCGCCGGCTCCGCATCCTCCAGCGTCACCTTGCCGCCCGTGATCGCCGCCGCGATCAGGAATGTCCCCGCCTCGATTCGATCGGGAATGATTCGATGCTCGGCGGCATGCAACGCGTCGACACCATCGATCGTGATCGTCGACGTGCCTGCGCCGCGGATCTTTGCGCCCATCGCCACCAACAGATTGGCCAGATCGACTACCTCCGGCTCCTGCGCGCAGTTATGGAGCACCGTCGTTCCTTCGGCCAAACTCGCCGCCATCATCAGATTCTCGGTCCCGGTGACCGTGATGTCGGCGAAGTGAATCTCTGCGCCGCGCAACCGCTCCGCCGTCGCCTCGACGTACCCATGCTCGAGCTTGATCGTGGCGCCGAGTTGCTTGAGCCCATCCAAATGACGGTCGATCGGTCGCGCCCCGATCGCACAACCACCCGGCAACGACACCCGCGCACGACCGGCGCGCGCCACCAACGGGCCCAACACCAGCACCGATGCGCGCATCGTTCGCACCAACTCGTACGGCGCCTCGGCACAGGTGACTTCCGGCGTGCTCAGCGACCAGCGATGTGTTCCCAATCGCTCGCACCGTGTTCCCAAATCGCCCAGCAACTTGACCAGCGTGCGGACATCACGCACATCGGGAACGTTGTCGAGCCGCAGCTCTCCGGCCGAGAGAATCGATGCGGCAAGCGCTGGAAGTGCGGCGTTCTTGGCGCCACTGATGCGGACCGTACCGTTGAGCGACGAGCCGCCGACGATGCGCAGTTGGTCCACTTACTTTCCGTTCCGAGCAGCCAGCTTGGCCGCCGTCTGAATCAGCCAAGCACTCAACCCCGGGCCGAGGTCGTCGTGCGCCAACGCCATCTCGAAGGTCGCTTGCAAGAACCCGAGCTTGTCCCCGGTGTCGTATCGCGTGCCTTCGAATTCGAGTGCGTAGATTTTCTCTTCTTTGGCGAGTTGCCGCAGCCCATCGGTGAGTTGAATTTCGCCCTTGGCACCCGGCGCCGTTTCCTCGAGCAGCGGAAAGATCCGCGGCGACAACACGTAACGGCCGATCACCGCCAAGTTCGAGGGGGCCTGTTCGGGGCGCGGTTTTTCCACCATGTCGACGACTTCATGCACCGCGCCCTCCGAGGCGCCGAGCTTGACCACGCCGTAGGCCGAGACCATCTCCTTCGGTACCCGCTGCACCGCAATCACCGAGGCATTGCGTTGGCTGGCAAGATCGATCAGTTGCTTGATTGCCGGTGTCTTCCCCACGATCAAATCGTCGGCCAAGAACACGGCAAACGGCTCCTCCCCGACGTGCTGGCGAGCGCACAGCACCGCGTGTCCCAAGCCGAGCGCGCGCTTTTGCCTGACGTAGGAGATGTGACACAGCCCGGCGATCTGGCGAACCATCGCCAACAGTCGCTCGTCACCGCGTTCGGCCAACGTCGCTTCCAACTCGAAGCTGTGATCGAAGTGATTCTCGATCGCATCCTTGCCACGCCCCGTGACGATACAAATGTCCTCGATCCCGCTGGCAATCGCCTCTTCGACCGCGTACTGAATCGCCGGCTTGTCGACGATCGGCAGCATTTCTTTCGGCATCGCTTTGGTGGCGGGAAGAAAGCGGGTCCCCAGGCCTGCGGCAGGGAACACTCCCTTACGAATACGCATCCAGACGTCTCCTAGGCCCGAAGGCGCCGTATTACAGCACGGCGCGCGAGGAGCGGGTAGACTGCCAGGCCGCGGCGATGTCCGCCGCGGTTTTTCGGCCTCGCCGCACGACGAACACGAGACTCCCATGCTCGACGTCAAGTACCTGCTCGCTCATTTCGATTCGGTCCGGGCCGCCCTGAAGCGACGGGGTGGCGAGTTGCCCCAGCTCGACGATGTCGCACGGCTCGATCAAGAACGACGCGCCGCGCTGACCGAGGTCGAGCGGCTCAAGGCGGAACGCAACGACTTGTCCAAGCAGATCGGTCAGTTGATCAAGTCGGGCACCGACACCGAGCCGCTGAAAGCGCAGGTTCGGCAGATGGGTGATCGCATCACGGAACTCGATGCGCGCGCAGCGGCGCTCGACGGCGATCTGAGCGCGCTGATGTTGACCCTACCGAACGTGCCACACACCAGCGTCCCGGTCGGCAGCGACGAGCACGCCAACCGGCTCGAACGGGTCTGGGGTGAGAAGCCGAGCTTCAGCTTCACTCCGCGCGATCACGTCGAGTTGGGTGAGCGCGGCGGCTACTTGGACTTCGAGCGCGCCGTCAAGATCACCGGCGCGCGGTTTGCGCTGCTCACCGGATTCGGCGCACGGCTCGAGCGTGCCCTGATCGACTTCATGCTCGATCTACACACCACTCAACACGGCTACCTCGAAACGCTGCCGCCATTCATCATCAACCGGCAGTCGCTGCTCGGCACCGGCCAATTGCCGAAGTTCGAACAGGATCTTTTTCGTTTGGCCGAACCTGCCGATTGGTTCTTGGCGCCGACGGCCGAGGTTCCGGTCACCAACATCCATCGCGACGAGATCTTGGCCGAGAGCGATCTCCCCAAGCGATTCACCGCCTACACACCCTGCTTTCGCGCCGAGGCTGGCTCGCATGGCCGCGATGTGCGGGGACTGATCCGCCAACACCAGTTCGAGAAGGTCGAGTTGGTGCACCTGACCACCGCCGAGACATCGTA
>CAZAHQ010000190.1:0-7461 GCA_964484415.1 uncultured Acidobacteriota bacterium
TCTCGTTCAAAGATCCATCGCTGGTGCGCTATCGCGTGCGGATCGGGCCCAATGATCCGTGGTCACCACCGACGCGCGATCGATCGGTCCGATTCGTGGACTTGGCCGCCGGCGATTACGACGTCGAGGTGGCCGCCTCGCTCGACAATGAACACTGGACCGTGGCTCCGGCCAAGATCTCATTCCGCGTACTGCGCCCTTGGTACTTGCAGACTTGGTTTGCGCTGGGTGTGCTGATGCTGATCTCGGGACTGACCTACTTGATGTACCGCATGCGACTCTCGCGGCTTTTGTCACTGGAACGGCAGCGCACACAAATCGCAATGGATCTGCACGACGAGATCGGCTCAGGCCTGGGCAGCATCGGCATCATGGCCGGCGTGGGGCTACGCGGCGATCAGGCGCAGAGCGGGCCGGTGCTCGAGTACATCGCCAATACGTCCCGTGAGCTTTCCGCGGCACTCGGCGATATCGTTTGGTCGTTGCGACCCGGCACGGACAACTTGGCCGCGTTGTCTGCACAGATCGAGAGTCGCGCGCGACCGTTATTCGCCGCCGGGCCGAGGTTCGAGACCGAGTTCCCTGAATCGTGGCCCGATGTTCCGCTGGCGTTGCCGGTCCAGCGCAGTGTGCTGCTGATCGCGCTCGAGGCGCTGCACAACGCGGCGCGACATGCCGACGCCTCGACCGTCACGCTGTCGATCACACCGCACGACGGTCGGTGGCGATTGACCGTTCAAGACGACGGTCGTGGAATCCCAGCGATACCAAAGGCAGGAGCGCGCCGCGGTCTCGGCCTGGAAGCGATGCGTAGCCGCGCTGCATCGATTGGCGCAGCGCTCACGTGGGATTCAGAGCTTCCTAGCGGGACCCGACTGCAACTTGATTTCCGTCCTCAGGGAAAAGGCGGTTGAGGCCGATCAAGCGGTGGGGGATCGCATGGATGTGCGAGAGCCCGGCACCAGCGACCGCCTCATACTCCGCTCCAGCCGAGACAACTCCGGTTCGGCGCCGGTAGCCAAAGGAACGCTATGAAACGGCGCGTCGCCATCGTTGAGGACAACCGGTATTACCGCGATGGGCTCGAGCTTCTCCTGAGTCAAGAACCCGATTTCGAGGTCACAACGTGCGTCGACTCAGCGGAGCCGCTGCTGGCGATGGCGCGTGTTGCTGCCGGTAATCGCGTGTCGGCACCATGGTCGTTGGTGGTGATGGACATCGAACTCCCCGGAGCGAACGGCATCGACGCGACACGGGAATTGAAAGCACTGTTCCCCGAGCTGCATGTGATGGTGGTGACGTCGTTCGAAGAACCGAGTCGAATCCTCGCCGCGATCGTGGCCGGCGCCGACGGATACATCGTCAAGCGTGCCGATCTGGAAGAGATTCTCGATGAACTGCGCACCGTCGTCGCGGGCGGCGCGCCGATGACGCCTGGCGTCGCGCGAACGGTGATGTCGCTTTTGCGTGAGAACAGTCCCAGCGCGCCCCCGTTGCCGGCCAAGATGCTGACCGACCGGGAACTCGATGTGTTGCGCTGTTTGGTGAAGGGAGCGTCCTACAAGATCGTGGCCGCCGATCTGGACATGAGCCTGGACACGGTTCGGACGCACGTGCGTTCGATCTATCGCAAGCTTCAGGTTCACAACGTGGCCGAAGCGGTGAGCAAGGCGTTGAAACAACGGATCGTCTAGGGCGGTCCAGCGGCAACGGCAACTGAGTTTCGGTCCGGCGAGCTAAGCAAGAACTGTCGCCAAAAAAAACCGAGCGACCTCACCACTCCCACTCACGTGATCGCTGTAAATTACGTCCCCCTCCGGATCGCGTTGGTGGCGCACCTGTGGCGGGTGGGGACCCGCCTACATAGAGGGGCACGAGGCCAAAAAAAAGTCTCGTGGGAAGTGGGCGCTTGGGTGGGCTGCCGGTCTTTCTTGCTGACGGTCGTGTGCACAAAAGCGCAAAACGGGTGGTCGCTGCCATCGGGGTGAGGGCTCCGAAAAGGCTCAGAGGGCGGCCGGAGATGTGGTTGCGTCGCGCTATCGAGGGGTGAAGCCATGAAGACCAGGGTGTTGTCGACCGTACTCGCTGTCGTGAGTTGTATCGCTGTGTTCACCGCTTCGACCTCGGTGAGCCGCGCTGCATTGGGAGTCTGCGATACCGCAGGGCCACTCGAAATCGAGTCATCCGGGGGAACGGTAACTCCGACGGCGTATGCGACGTTGGGTGCCGCGTTCTCGGCGATCAACGCCGGAACACATACCGGAACGATCGATATCGAGGTTTGCGGCAACACCGCCGAGGGGGCCACCGTCGCGCTGTTGAACGCGAGCGGTTCGGGCTCTGCGTCCTACACGACGATCACGATGAAGCCGGTCGGCGGAGCAGCGCGAAGCATCTCCGGCGCAACCACCGCCGGCAGTCCGATGATCGACTTGAGCGGTGCCGACAACGTCACCATCAACGGTCTCAACACCGGTGGAAACACGCTCACACTTTCAAACACGACAGCGTCCGGAACGTCGGGCACCGCAACCGTTCGGTTCATCAACGGCGCAACGAACAACACGATCACCAACACCACGGTGTCCGGTTCGTTCAGCGCGGCGGTGACCACCAACGGCGGCAATATCTATTTCGCCACCGATGGCACCACGACCGCTGGAAACGACAACAACACGATCTCGAATTGCGATATCGGCCCCGCCGGCGCGAACCTGCCGACCAAGGGGATCTACGGCAACGGCACAACGACCAACGCCGCAATCGGCAACAACGGGATCGTCATCACCAACAACAACATCTTCGACTACTTCGGTGCGGCCGTGGCCAGCGCCGGAGTCTATATCGGGGGCGGAAACAGCGGCTGGACGATCACCAACAACAAGTTCTACCAAACGGCGACGCGAACCTGGACCACCGGCGCCGATAATCGCGCGATCAACATCCAGAATTCCACGGCCACGACGGGGGCCCAAGGATTCACGATCACCGGCAACGTAATCGGCTTTGGCTCGTCCGCCGGGACCGGTACCTACACACTCACCGGCTCGACCGGGAAGTTCGCCGGAATCGTCTTCAACGGCGTCTCTGCAGGCACCGCGTCCTCGATCTCCAGCAACACGATCGCCTCGGTCAGCCTGACCGGTGTCACCTCCAGCAGCACCGGCACCTCATCGCCGTTCATGGGGATCTTGGTAACGAATGGCGTTGCCAACACCAACAGCAACACCTTCGGCAGCCAGAGCGCGACCGGCTCGTTGGTGTTCTCGACCAACACGACGACAGCAACCGACGTCTATGGGATCTACAACTTCAGCGTCGATAACTGGACCGCCAACAGCAATACGTTCGGCGGGATCACCGCCAGCAACGCGGGAGCAACGGGCGCCTACATCGTCTACTTGATGCGTGCCAACACCAGCACCTCGGTCGGTTTCACCGCCGACTCCAACATTCTCGGTGGCACGGTCGCCAACTCGATCCAGAACAACTCGACATCGACGACCGCCCAGTTGATCGGCATCGCGACGGGAAACGCCGCTGCTAACTTCACCGGCAACACCATCCGCAACCTCACCGCGGCAGGGGGAACCGGCACGTCCGGCTCGGCATCGGTCATTGGTTTGTTGTCGACCACGACCTCGACCAACCACACGATGTCACGCAACACGATCCACACCCTAGCCAACACCAACGCGACTGCGGCAACGACCGTGATCGGCATCCAGTACACCGGCGGAACCGGCACAAACACGGTAGCGCGCAACTTCATTCATTCCTTCAACGCAGCCAGTACAACCGCGATTTTGAACGGCATCAACGTCAGTGGTGGAACCACGAGTTACATCAACAACATGGTCCGGCTCGGCGTCGACGCAGCGGGTGCTCCGATCACCATCGGCATGCAGATCAACGGCATCAGCGAACCGCTGGGCACCGACAAGTTCTACTTCAATAGCGTCTACGTCGGCGGCTCCGGCGTCGCCGGCTCCGCGGCAACCTACGCGTTCAATAGCCAGCAGACGGTCAACACCCGCGTGTTCCAAGACAACATCTTTTTCAACGCACGCAGCAACGGCGCAGGAACCGGCAAACACTACGCCGTGCGCGTCGGTGGTTCCACGCCGAATCCGACCGGCTTGACGATCAACTACAACGTCTACTTCGTCAGCGGAACGGGTGGTGTCTTCGGCTTCTTCAACGGCGCCGACGTCGCGGATCTCAACGCGTGGCGGACTGCGGTTGGTCAGGATGCCAACAGCATCTTCGGCGATCCGAAGTATCTGACCCCAGCGGGTACCGCAGCGACCGTCGATCTGCACATCAATCCGGCATCGACGACCCCGATCGAAGGCAACGGCCTGGCGATCGCGGGGATCACTGATGATTTCGACGGTGATATCCGCGCGAACTTCGGCCCAACCGATATCGGAGCGGACGCCGGCAATTTCTTGGGAATCGATCTTACGGCTCCGACCATTACGTACACTCCGCTCTCCAATACCACCTCGACCGCCGATCGCACGCTCTCGATCTCGGTTACCGATACCTCCGGCGTGCCGACCTCCGGGGCCGGCCTGCCACAGCTTTACTTCCGCAAGGGAATATCGGGCGCGTACTCGGCGAGTCAGTGCACTTTCGTCAGCGGGAGCAACTACACCTGCACCTTCACCTACGCGTCGGTGGGCGGTGTCGTGGTGGGCGACAAGATCCAGTACTACGTCGCGGCCCAAGACAACGCGAACAACGTCACCACCAACCCGCTCGCGGGGGCCAGTGGTTTCAGCGCCAATCCGCCGGCCGCCACTACTCCGCCGACGACACCCAACGCCTACAACATCGCGGCCGCGCTCTCGGGCACCAAGACGGTTTGCGCCTCGGGCTGCGACTATGCGTCGCTGACCAACACCGGTGGCTTGTTCGAGACGGTCAACGCGGCGGTTCTCACCGGCAGCCTCACCGTCGACATCACGAGCGACCTGACAGGCGAAACCGGGTCGGTCGCCCTCAACCAGTGGACCGAGGACGGCGTGGGCGGTTACACGCTGACGATGAGACCGACCGGTGCTGCGCGATCGATCACAGGAACCGGCACCGGCGCCACGTTGATGAAACTCAACGGCGCCGACCGCGTCACGATCGACGGCTCGGTGGGCGGCGGCGGAACAGACCGTAGCCTCACGCTCAACAACACGAACACCGCCAACGGCACGGGCGTGCTGTTCATCGCCAGCCTCGGCACAGGTGCTGGCGCAACCAATGTCACCATCAAGAACTGCTTGATCAGGGCGGGGAGCATCGGCACCAGCGCCAACTTCACCTACGGTGTGTTCGTGGGTGATACAGGCGGTGCATCGGCTGGAGCCGACAACGACAACCTCACCTTGCAGAACAATCAGATCAACCTGGCTCGTACCGGCATTCAGATCGTCGGGACCGCGGCCGGATTGGTCGACAACGCCCAGATCTTGGACAACTTGGTGGGCGACAACACGCTGGCCAATTCACTCGGCCGAATCGGTGTGTTGGTGTCGACCGCAAATGCCGCGACGATCAGCGGCAACACCATCAAGAACATCTTCCTCAGCGGCGACACCTCGACTCCGATTGGACTCTCGACATCGACGCTCACCAACTCGACGATCAGCCAGAACACCATCACGAACGTCCAGAGCGGCAGCAGCAGCCCGCCGGCTGGACTCACCATGGCCACGGCCTCGTCGGGGAACACGATCACACGCAACACGATCGACACTGTTCAGGGGAACGCCGGAGCTTCGGGAGATCCGGTCGGCTTGTCGCTCGGCAGTGGCGTCACCAACACGAGCGCAACCCGCAACACGATTTCGAATGTGACGTACCTCGGCACCAATGGATACGGTGGCCGCGGGATCGACATCAACACCGGGAACGCTGCCTCCGGCCTGACGATCGCCAACAACTCGGTGTCCAACATCAAGGGCGACGGTTGGAACGCGTTCTCGTCCGATTCGATCGTCGGGATTCGTATCACCGGCACGACCGGCGGCATCAACCTTTACTACAACTCGGTGAATCTCGGCTCGGGCAGCTTCGCCGGTAACAGCTCCGGGACGCTGAGCGCGGCGATGTACGTGGCCTCCACGGTCACCGCCCTGGATATCCGCGACAACGTGCTGGCAACCAACCTGGTCAATTCCAACGCGGCGACGGCCAAGAGCTATGCGATCTACTCGGACGCCCCGTCGACCAGTTTCACGGACATCAACTACAACGATTACTTCGCGACCGGCACGCAGGGGACGCTCGGCTTCCTCACCTCCGCTCGAACGACACTGGCCCAATGGCAATCCGCCACGGGGAAGGACGCCAACTCGCTGGCGGTCGATCCAATCTTCAATTCCGCCACCAATCTGCAGCCGCAACTCGGCTCTCCGCTGCTATTGGCCGGAACGCCGATCGCGGGAATCAACATCGATCTCACGGGCGCGACACGCGATGCGTTCACGCCGACGATCGGTGCCTACGAGAGCGCGTTGGACACTGCAGGGCCGACGATCAGCTACACATCGCTGACCAACACCACCAGCACCAGCAATCGAACTCAATCGATCTCGGTCACCGACGCGTCGGGCGTTCCGACCTCTGGAGTCGGTTTGCCGGTGATCTACTTCCGCAAGGGCACCTCCGGTGCATACGCCTCGAGTCAGTGCAGCTTCGTGAGTGGAAGCAACTACGACTGCCTGATCGACTACAGCCTCGTGACGGGCGGCAGTGTGGCGGTCGGAGACACGATTCAGTATTACGTCGCCGCTCAGGACACGTTGGGTAACGTCAGCACCAACCCGTCCGCCGGGGCCAGTGGATTCACGGCCAACCCGCCGGCTGCGAGCACGCCACCCACCTCACCCAACAGCTACTTGATCTCGGCTGCGATCACCGGTTCTTACCTGGTGGGTTCGGGCGAGACGATCACCTCACTCACCAACCCCGGCGGGATGTTCGAGACGATCAACAACGGCGTGCTCACCGGGAACGTCACTATCGATCTCACCAGCGATTCGACGGCTGAAACCGGAACCGTGGCTCTCAACCAATGGTCGGAAGAAGGTGTGGGTAGCTACACCGTCACGATCCGACCGAGCGGCGGGGTCGCGCGGACGGTTTCCGGTAGCGCCACCGCGGGACTGATCAAACTCAACGGCGCCGACCGCGTCACCATCGATGGACTGAACACCGGTGGGAACGCGCTGGCGATCACCAACACCAACGTCGCATCGGGTGCTGCGGTGATTTGGTTGGCCTCGCAAGGGACCGGCCAGGGTGCAAGTAACAACACGATTCGTAACGTCGCGATCAGCGGCGCTTCCAACACCGCCAACAGTTGGGGGATCTGCGTCGGCGGCGCGACACTCTGCGCCAACGGCGCCGACAACGACAACGTCACGATCCAAGGCAACACCTTCACCAAGCTGCTCAACG
>CAZAHQ010000191.1:0-7438 GCA_964484415.1 uncultured Acidobacteriota bacterium
CCACCCACTTGGACTACGACGCCAACGACGGTGTCTGGCAGAAGTCGTTCGACGTGCCGGCCGGCAACTACGAATACAAGGCAGCACTCAACGACAGTTGGGACGAGAACTACGGCGCCAACGCGCAGCGCAACGGCGGCAACATTGCGCTCAACCTCGCGGCGTCGACATCGGTGAAGTTCTACTACAGCAACCGTACCCATTGGGTCACCAGCAACAAGAACGCCGTGATTGCGGTTGCACCGGGGAGTTTCCAAAGCGAACTCGGTTGTCCCGGCGACTGGGATCCTTCGTGCTTGCGCTCTTGGTTGCAAGATCCGGATGGCGACGGCATCTACACCTTCACCACCGCGGCGCTGCCGCCAGGCAACTACGAGACCAAGGTCGCCATCAACGAAGCGTGGGACGAAAACTACGGCGCCGGTGGCGTGCAGAATGGCCCGAACATCGCGTTCACCGTCCCCACCGCCTGCGCGCAGTTGACGTTTGTGTACGACGCCGCGACGCATGTGCTGCTGGTGACCACCGCCGGTGGCCCGAAGGGAAACCTCAACTTGGCGCGCGCGCATTGGCTGACACGCGACACGTTGGCCTGGAACGCTTCGGCTCCGAGCGGCTCGTCGTACTACTTGCACTCCGATCCGGACGGTGCACTCAAGCTCACACCCGAAGGGGTGAGTGGGGGAACGGCCGTGCCACTCACGGTCGATCCAGCCGGCTTGAGCCCTGCGCTCAAGGCGGCGTTCCCACATTTGGCAGCCTACACAGCGTTGAAACTCGACAGCAGCGCGAAGGCTAGTGTGGCGGCGATGCTCGAGGGCCAGCTTGCCCTCTCGGTGGTTGGAGCCGACAGCAAACCGATCGATGCCACCTCGGTTCAAATTCCAGGGGTACTCGATGATCTCTACAGCTACAGTGGCCAACTCGGCGTCACCTACACCGGTGGCGTACCGACGCTTCGCGTCTGGGCGCCAACGGCGCGCGATGTGCGCTTGCTGCTCTTCAACGATTCCAACCCGGCCACAACGTCGACGACCGTTGCGATGAGCGGCGATGCGAGCAGTGGCGTGTGGACCGCCACCGGTACTGCCGATTGGACGGGCAAGTTCTACCTCTACGAGGTCGACGTCTTCGTACGGCAAACCGGCAAGGTCGAAACCAATCGCGTCACCGACCCGTACTCGATCAGCCTGTCGACCAACAGTCAGCGCAGCCAGATCGTCGATCTGGACGCGCCCGCGCTGAAACCTACCGGTTGGGATCGGTTGGTCAAGCCGCCGCTCGCCGCGGCCAGCGATATTTCGCTGTACGAATTGCATGTGCGCGACTTCAGCGCATCCGACAACACGGTCCCCTCGGCGTTGCGCGGTACGTTCAAGGCGTTTGCCGTGCCGCAGTCGGCCGGCATGCGCCACATGTCGTACTTGGCGTTGGCCGGAATCACGCATGTGCATCTGCTGCCGGCGTTCGACTTTGCCACCGTCAACGAAGACAGAAGCGCCTGGAAATCGCCCGGCGATCTGTCGTCGTTCGCCCCTGACGCCCCCGACCAGCAAGCGGCGATCACCGCGATTGCCGACGAGGACGGTTTCAACTGGGGCTACGACCCGTGGCACTTCTTTGCCCCTGAAGGGAGCTACAGCACCAACCCCGACGGCAGCACCCGCATTCGCGAGTTCCGCGAGATGGTGCAATCGCTCAACAAGTCGGGCCTGCGCGTTGTGATGGACGTGGTGTTCAACCACACCACAGCGGCCGGTCAAGACAGCAAGTCGGTGCTCGATCGGATCGTCCCCGGCTACTACCATCGCCTCAACGCCGACGGCAACATCGAAACCAGCAGTTGCTGCCAGAACACCGCCAGCGAACACGCGATGATGGAAAAGCTGATGGTCGATGCGTTGACGGTGTGGGCCAAGGCCTACAAGGTCGATGGCTTCCGTTTTGATCTGATGGGCCATCACATGAAGTCGAACATGGAGAAGATCCAGAACACGCTGCATGCGTTGACGCCGGCCAAGGATGGCGTCGACGGCTCCAAGATCTATCTCTACGGTGAAGCCTGGAACTTTGGTGAAGTCGCCAACAACGCGCGCGGCATCAACGCCGTGCAGGCCAACATCGGTGGACTCGGGATCGGTTCGTTCAACGATCGCGGCCGCGACGGTGCGCGCGGCGGCGGTCCATTCAGTGGTCTGCAAGAGCAAGGGTTTATCTCCGGTCTGTTCAACGATCCCAACGGCACCCCGCAAGGCACTCCCGATGACCAGAAGGCGCGACTGCTGCACCAGTCGGATTGGGTGCGCGTCACGCTGGCGGGCAACCTGAAGGATGTCGAGTTCGAGAGTGCCACCGGCACTTGGACCAAGGGCTCCGAACTCGACTACAACGGGCAACAAGCCGGTTACACCTGGGCGCCGCAGGAGTCGATCAACTACGTGTCGGCGCACGACAACGAACCGCTGTTCGACGCGGTGCAACTGAAGGCCGCGCCGACCGCGACACTGGCCGATCGCGTACGGATGCACAACCTTGGCATCAGCCTGACGGCGCTGGGGCAGGGGATTCCGTTCTTCCATGCCGGTGACGAGTTGCTGCGCTCCAAGTCGATGGATCGCGACAGCTACAACTCGGGCGACTGGTTCAATCGTCTGGACTTCAGCTACACAGTCAACAACTGGGGCGTCGGCTTGCCGGTGGCATCGAAGAACCAAAGCAACTGGGGGATCATGCAGCCGTTGTTGGCCAACCCCGCGTTGAAACCAGGCCCGAAGGAGATTCGTCGCGCCTTCGAGCACTTCGCCGAAACGATGTCAATCCGTTCGAGCATGCATCTGTTCCGCTTGCCGACCGCCGACGACGTCCGCAACAAGCTGCAGTTCCACAACACCGGCCCGACCCAGCACCCCGGCTTGATCGTGATGTCGCTGTCCGACAACACTGCGAACCGGTTTGCCAGTTGCACATCGACACCAGGTGCCGGTCGTGGCAGAACCGCACGCGTCGGAAACAACACCGTCAAGCTGGTCCGCCCGCTTCCCGACTTCGATACGGCTGTCGTGCTGTTCAACGCCGATGATCAAAGCGTGACCTGGAGCGAGTCCGACTTGGTGGGGTTGAAGCTGCGACTGCATCCGGTGCAGGCCAGCTCGAGCGACCCGTTGCTGCGCCATGCAAAGTTCGACGAGGCGACGGGGACATTCACGATCCCCGGGCGCACCACCGCGATTTTCGTTTGTAAGTAACGAGTCAACGGAGTTCTCTTCTATCGGCGACCGCTCATTGGCGGTCGCCGATAGTTTGTTTCATGGGTCAAGACGCGCAGATCGCTTCTAGTTTTTCGGACTGCTTACGATCGACCGGTCTCTCAGACGCTACGCGTTTCGGCACGCACATCGAGATCTGCGAGGGACGTCATGCGTCGTTCTCTCTCCTGCCTCGTACTGATTCTCATCACCGCGTTGGCATTTGCGGCCGACCTCCCAACCGTCGGCACCGCGTTCCAAGTTCAATCGACCGTCATGCAAGAATCGCAAGCGATTTACGTCCATCTTCCCGACAACGACGCGCAGCAATCGACCGCCCACCCGGTCCTCTCCACGACCGATGCCGAATCGACGTTCGCGCCGGTCGTCGCTCCCCCAGAGGCTCTCGCCCGACAAGGTCGCCTGCCCGCCATGATCGCTGACCACCTCAACAACTCCGACCGAGCGCGCGACCTGACCGCCGGCAGGAGACTCGCTCCCTGCAGGCTCCAGCAGCGCGGTGCGGTTTCCGACCAGCGGCGAGGCCCAAGCCTCGGCGACCGTGACCCCGGCATCACGGTTGACACTGTCCCCCTCGTCATAGAACACTTTCGAGGGTTTGTGAACGTGTGCGGATCACGGTCCGGCACGGGCGGATCTGGATTGGCAGCTCTCCCGGCCTTCGGCCCGGGTGAGTCGTCGTAGCGCTGCGAGCGCGCTCCGCCTTGTGACGACCTCGATCCCTCGCGTCCTGGAGGACATGGGAATGGGCACAAAGACTATGAGCAGGGCTGGTCGCATCTTCGCGGTAGGGCTGATCGGCCTCGCCGCCACGGTCGCACTCGCGACCGATGCCTCAAATGTGGTGAATGCAATCAACGCGGCAGAGTCCGCGGATGTGTTGCAAGGGCAGTCGATCATGTCGCAAGCGACCTCGGGACTGTTCGAGGGGACTTTCGACTTCTCGATGCGTCCTGAGTTTGTCGGGCAGATCCAACGGGACGAGGCGACGCGGTCCTTGTCACGGCCGTCCAGCGGGGGAGATGGCTCGCCCAACATTCTGTTCACCAATCTCTCGAGCTTGAATACCGTCGACACGTTCAGCGTCGGTGGGGTCAAGCACGTCGGGCCGGGCAACCTCGCGCTGTTCGGCGGTTATCAGAACTGGAAAGACTGGACGATGAACAACTTCGACGGCGACCGCGCGTCGGACGACAGCATGCGCTTTTGGCAGATCGAAGCGCTTTACGGTTGGAAACTCGGCGATGGATACCTCGGATTCGGCGTGGAGCATATTCGCGGGAACATCGACGAGGCATCGGACAACGGATCGTCGCGCAGCGAAAGCGAGTTCAGCGGCAAGTACACCAAGCTCGATGTTGGATACGCACAGAACGTCGGCGATCACGGTGGGTGGTCGGTCGGAGCTTGGGTCAGCAATAGCGACATCCTGAGCGAGGACAGATTTCGAAACTCGGGCGTCCGAGAGAACGAGACGTACGACCTGGGTGGAATCACTGTGGGCCTTCGCGGTCGCTACACGTTCGATCTCGGAGACGGGGATGGTGAGGTCAGCGCCTCCGTTCGGCGCGGGACCTTCGATCTCGACAACCCGACCACGTTCAGCGAGAGGATCGAGGAGTTCGGCTCCATCAACGACAAGGTCAATGCGGACGATACCAAGCACACGCTCTACCAAATCGGCTGGCGTTACCTCGACCGCCTGGGCGAGAAGGTCGATTTCGCCTACAGCGTGAACTACGGCTACAACAAACTCGAGGCCGAGCTCAAGGGGCGCGAGACGTCAGCCGGCGATTTCGTCGGGAATTTCCGAACCTCTCGAGAGAACCAGTTCAAGGATCTATCGATCCCTATCGGCGTCCGGTTTCAATTGACAGAAAAGCTCCGCGCCTTCGCCGGTGCCGGGTTCACTTACTACTGGGACGAGGATACAAGCGTCGACAGTTTCACCGACGACGGGATCACTCGCAGTCACGCCGAACACAACCACACGCAGACTCACTACGCGACCGGGTTGCGTCTGGACTTCAACGAGCATCTGAGCGGTGAGGTGGGAATGCTGCACCAATCGAGTGACTACTCGGGCAGCAATCGCGACACCGTCTCCAACGATCGGTTCAACTTCCAGTTCGCATTCAGCTTCTAAGAGCCAAGACTGTGCCCGTTCGTGAGTTCTTCACGAGCGGGCACAGATCTACCGGGCTCGGCCTTCGTCAGGATTTCTCCACGGCTGCGTGGCGACACCGGGCAGCCGAGCGCACCGCGGTCATCGAGGCCACATCGCAACAAACAGAGCGGGCGAACCCGAGGGCCCGCCCGCTCCGAGAGTGGACGATCGCGACGCGGCGACGATTAGTCGGCGCGGTTCTGATCGACGTTCTGACCGGTCACGTCGGCCGGATCGGCGACCAGCGGTGCCGAGCCGTCACCAGGCGTCGGGGTCGGCAGCGGGTTGGTTGACTGCGCGCCCAGCCCCTGCGTCTTCTGAGCCTGGTTGGTGATGTCGCACTCGGCGAACAAGAGTCCATTGGAAGAAACCGCAACGCTGGCGACGCTGTCCTGATTGCCGACGCTCATTCTGTTCGGCACGAACGGCAGATTGCGCTCGGCAAAGATGATCCCCTCGGCGAACAACAACCCTTCCGCAAAGATCACGCCTTGCCCGTTGATCAGCTTCCCGTTACCCGTGAACGCCGCTTCCGCAAAGATCACGCCCGAAGCGTCGATCTTGCCGTTGAGAGTGCGCGCCGTGTTGTTCTCGGCGAAGACGATGCCGTTGGCCATCGCCGACCGTTCGGCGAAGATCAACCCTTCAGCAAAGACGATCCCTTCGGCAAAGACGATCCCTTGTGCGTAGTTGATGTTTCTCTCTGCAAACAAAAGCCCCTCGGCGAAGATCACCCCACCGCCTTGTACCAGTTGGCCGGTCTGACGATCCTGCAGGTTGATGCGGCCTTGCGACCACGGAATGCTCTGCCCTTCGAAGCTCGACGCCGTGGTTGGCATCGCCGCGATCAACGACGCACCCGGTGCCGGCGCATAGCCGCGCATCCCGGTCATCGCGGCTGCCAATCGCAGCGCACCCTCAGCATTGACCAAACCAGCGCCCTGATCGAAGACCGAGTACCCGGGCAGCGTCTGCGCGGTGTACATCAGAATCCCCTTGACCTGTGCCGGTGTGAGATTCGGATTGGCTTGTAGCAGCAATGCGGTAATTCCGGAGACCACGCCGGCCGACATCGAACTCCCGTGCATCCGGAAGTACTCGGTATCGGAGTTGTTGAGTCTCAGGCGCTTGGTCGGATTGTTGACCCACAGCGTCGCCGAGCTACGCATCGGGCTGGTGATGGTGTGGCCCGGCGCCACCAACTCCGGCTTGATCAGGTGGTCGTAGGTGTTGGTCAGAGCGTTGTATGCGCGGCTCGGGCCGCGCGAAGAGAACGTCGCCACGGTGTCGTCGAGGCGCGACACGGTGCCGCGGTCGTCCGAAGCACCGACAGTGATCACCCAGGGAGAGATACCGGGAGTCGTGACGCTACCATAGGCGGTGCGACCGTCGGTCATCAGGCCGGCGTTACCGGCGGAAGCGACGACGATGACTCCCATGTCGTAGAGCACCTTGGTTGCTTGGCACAGCGGATCGACCTTGTAGCTGTCGACCGCGGGAGCACCGAGACTGGTGTTGACGATCCGGATGTTCTTTGCAGCCGCGTTCGTGACCACCCAGTTCAAGGCCGCGAGCACCTGCGACATGCTGCCGCCGCCATTCGCGTCGAGCACGCGTAGGTCGTAGATGTAATCGCCGTAGGTCATGCCCGAGAAGTTCTCGGCGCTGCCTGCCAACAGTGCCCTTTGGCTGTCGCCATTGATCAAGCCAGCGACATGCGTGCCGTGACCGTAGTCGTCGAAGTTGACCTTCGTGGGCGTGAAGTTGACGCGTTCCTTGATCCACAAGTCGGCGTGTTTGCCGACACCCGAGTCGATCACCGCAATGCCGAGCCCTGAACCGCTGTAGCTGGTCGCAGCGACGCCGGTCACGCGCTGGAGGTAACCCTCGGGCGAGTTCGGCATGATCTTCCACTCGGCCTGAACCTGCCGGTCGAGTGTGATCGCACGGACCTTCGGATGCGCAGCCCAACGCGGGAGATCGCGTGCTGCGATCGTGGTCGCGA